>DAOMFN010000262.1:0-2288 GCA_035429785.1 Anaeromyxobacteraceae bacterium | reverse complement strand
GTGGGGAACGAGTAGGCGACGAGGAAGGCCAGCACGTAGAGCCAGAGGTCCTTCTCTTCGTCCGGGAGCTCCCTCCGGCGCCGCCACAGGTCCACGAGGAGCGCCACGACGAGCGGCGCATACAGGCCGGCGTTGCGGATCGGCCCGAGCCAGAGCTTCCAGATCGCCTCCTCGCCGCTGAGCAGGCCGGAGAAGAAGGTGCCGGGGCGCAGCTTGCGCGCGCTCTCTCCCACCACGAACTGGGACCAGACGAGGTCGGGACGCGGGTCGAGGAGGAACCAGAGCCCGAAGCAGGCCAGGCCGACCGTGAAGGCGACGGCGAGGAACGCCCCGCGGCGGCGGACGACGTCGGGGATGCGCCACCCGTCGCGCCGGGCCAGCACGAGGAGGAGCGCGAAGGTCCCGGGCACCACGAGGAAGAAGGCCTTGAAGAGCGAGGCGAGGCCGAAGGAGAGGCCGGCGAGCAGGCCGAGCGCCGGGCCGGTGGGCTCGCGCCGGTGGACGAGGAGGAGCGGCAGGAAGAGGAAGAGGGTCTCCCCGGCGTTGGTGAGGAACGGCCTTCCGTGCTGCATGGTCGAGAGGAAGCCCAGGAAGACGAGCGCGGCCACGAGCCCGGCCCGGCGCCCGGCGATCCGCGCGGCGAGCCAGCCCGCGAGGAGCGCAGTGACGAGGCTCGTCGCCACCACCGGCAGCCGGACGTGCCAGAGATCCCAGGAGGCGCCCCACCCGGTCGAGACGATGGCCTGCCAGAAGAGGAGCGGGGGCTTCGTGTCGTTGATGCCCGACTCGGAGAGCAGCGGCAGCCAGCGGCCGGACGCGGCGGTGACGCGCGCGATCTGGAGGTAGAGCGACTCGTCGCCGATGGTGGGGGCGTTCACCGAGTCGAGCCCGTAGACGTAGGAGCCCACGGCGACGAGCACCGCCAGGGCGAGCGCGGCCGGTCCCGGCGCGGGAAGCGTCCTCGTCGGTCTCTCGTGCTCGGAGGGCATGGCGGCGGGTGCGGGGCTCGGTCTCCCTTATACCCGCAGGGGTCGCTTACATGTGTGGTTGATGTTCCCGGACGCATCCCGGATCATGGTCCGAGAGTTCCTGGTGACGCTCGCGAACGCTCCACCGCGCGGCCCGTCGCGTGTTCCCGCCGCGGCGGTCTGGATCCCGGCCACCTACGCGGTGGTCTCCGGGGCGTGGATCGCGCTCTCCGACCTGCTCGTCTCGGGCGCGGCGTCGAGCCCCGCCGAGCAGGCGGCCTGGTCCATCGGGAAGGGGCTCGGCTTCGTCGCCGTGACCACGCTGCTCCTCTTCCTCGGGATCCGCGCCGTCATCGGCCGCGAGCGCGCGGCGCTCGAGCGGGTCTCGGAGAGCGAGGCGCTCTACCGGGCCCAGTTCGAGCAGCACGCCGCCGTGAAGCTCCTCGTCGACCCGGTGGACGGGCGGATCGTCGACGCCAACCAGGCCGCCGCGGACTTCTACGGCTGGCCCCGCGATCGCCTCCGGCAGATGCGGATCCAGGAGATCAACACGCTCTCCCCGGAGGAGACCGGGCAGGAGATGGAGCGGGCCCGGTCCCTCGAGCGGACCCAGTTCGAGTTCCGCCACCGGCTCGCGGACGGCTCGGTCCGCGACGTCGAGGTCTTCTCCTGCCGGATCCCGGTCCGCGGCCGGGTGCTCCTCCACTCCATCGTCCAGGACGTCACCGCCCGCCGGCAGGCCGAGGCACAGCTCCGCCAGGCCCAGAAGATGGAGGCGGTGGGGCGGCTCGCCGGCGGCATCGCCCACGACTTCAACAACCTCCTCACCGTCATCCTGAGCTCGAGCGCCTTCGCGCTGGAGCAGGCGCCGCCAGGCAGCCAGCTGCGCGAGGACGTCGACGACGTCCGCGTCGCCGCGGAGAGGGCCCGGGCGCTCACCGCCCAGCTGCTCGCCTTCAGCCGGCGGCAGCTGCTCGAGCCGCGCGACATCGACCTGAACCACGTCGTCACCGACGCGCAGCGCATCCTGGCGCGGGTCGTCGGTGAGCACGTCACCGTCCGCACCCTGCTCGAGCCCCGGCTCGGACCGATCCATGCCGATCCCGGCCAGATGCAGCAGGTCCTCATGAACCTGGCCGTGAACGCGCAGGACGCGATGCCGCACGGCGGCACCCTCACCATCGAGACCGCGAACGTCGAGCGCCCGGCCGGCTGCCATCCCGACGACTGCCCGCTCGAGGCCGGCCCGTGCGTCCAGCTCGCGGTCTCCGACACGGGCGTGGGCATGGACGAGGCGACGCGCTCCCGCATCTTCGAGCC
>DAOMFN010000261.1:0-4017 GCA_035429785.1 Anaeromyxobacteraceae bacterium | reverse complement strand
GCCATGGCGGCGCATGCTAGCATCCGCGCCCCCGGGAGACCCCATGCGCACGATCGACCTCCGCTCCGACACCGTCACCCGCCCCTCCGCGGCGATGCGCGAGGCCATCGCCCGCGCCGAGGTCGGCGACGACGTCTACGGCGAGGACCCCACGGTGAACCGGCTCGAGGAGGGGGTGGCCGACCTCCTCGGCAAGGAGGCCGCGGTCCTCGTGGCGAGCGGCACGATGGCGAACCAGGTGGCGCTCGGCGTCCTCACCCGCCCCGGCGACGAGTTCATCTGCGACCAGGGCGCGCACGTGGTGAACTACGAGGGCGGGGCGCCGGCGGCGCTCTGGGGCATCCAGCCCCGGACCCTGGACGGGGACCGGGGGCTCCTCGACCCGGCCGCGGTGGAAGCCGCCATCCGCCCGCCCAACGAGCACTTCCCCCGCACCCGCGTCGTCGAGCTCGAGAACACCCACAACCGCGGCGGCGGCGCGGTCTACCCGCTCGAGCGGGTGCAGGCCATCGCCGAGGTGGCGCGGCGGCGCGGGCTCGACCTGTACCTCGACGGCGCGCGGCTCCTCAATGCGGTGATCGCCTCCGGCGTCCCGGCCCGCGACTTCGCCGCCGGCGCCACCCTCGCCTCCCTCTGCCTCTCGAAGGGGCTCGGGGCGCCGGCCGGTTCGGTGCTGGCCGGCGACCGGGACCGGATCCAGGAGGCGCGCCGGCTCCGCAAGCGGCTCGGAGGGGGCATGCGGCAGGCCG
Organism: Anaeromyxobacteraceae bacterium; assembly: GCA_035429785.1. Lineage (GTDB taxonomy): Bacteria > Myxococcota > Myxococcia > Myxococcales > Anaeromyxobacteraceae > CAIOAK01. The sequence goes on along the minus strand of DAOMFN010000261.1, from coordinate 3,268 downwards.
GGATCCTGGCCGCGGCCGGGCTCTTCGCCCTCGAGCACAACGTGGCCCGGCTCGCCGAGGACCACGAGAACGCCCGGCTGCTCGCGAACGCCCTCACGGCGGTCCCCGGGGTCTCCATCCCCCACCCGGTGGAGACGAACCTCGTCTTCGCCTCCTTCGCCGGGCGCGACGCGGCCGACCTCGTTCCGCGGTTCCGGTCGGTCGGCGTGCTCTCCAACCCGGAGGGCACCCGGCCGGAACGGGTCCGCTTCGTCACGCACCTCGACGTCTCCCGCGACGACGTGCTGGAGGCGACACGGCGAATCGCTGCGATCCTGGGGGCTTAGCCCGGCCCGGGTCGCGCCCGAAGCAGGTGTGAACCCCCACCCGGGGCGTTAGAACCCCTGGAGGTCGGGTTTCCAACCTCGACAACCCCGGGTCCTCGTGCCAGGGTCGCTCTCGTCGGAGGCCTACCGGGAGGATCGCGCCAGCGATGCAGATCAACCTGCGCAAGGCCATGTTCGTGCTGCCGAACCTGTTCACGGTCAGCTCGATCTTCCTCGGCTTCTACTCGATGACCCTCTCGGCCGGGAACGCCACCCCGGAGCAGCTCTACCGGGCGGCGCTGGCCATCTTCTTCGCCATCTTCTTCGACATGTTCGACGGGCGGGTGGCCCGGATGACCCGCACCCAGTCCGACTTCGGGGTGCAGCTCGACAGCCTCGCCGACGTGGTCTCCTTCGGGGCGGCCCCGGCGCTGCTCGTCTACAAGTGGGCGCTCGCGCCCATGGGCTTCATCGGGCTCTTCCTGTCCTTCTCCTTCGCCGCCTGCGGCGCCCTCCGCCTGGCCCGGTTCAACGTGCTCGCGGCCCGGGGCGACAAGGCCTCCCACCGCTTCTTCGTGGGCCTGCCCATCCCCCTCGCCGCCGGGGCGCTCGTCTCGGTCGTCATCGCCCACTACCGGCAGTACGGCGCGGCCACCGAGCCCTCCACCCACGTGCCCATCGCCATCGGCGTGGGGCTGCTCGCCTTCCTCATGGTCTCGACCGTCCGCTACCGGACCTTCAAGGACGTGAAGCTCAGCCCGCGCAGCGTGGCCACCTTCGCGTTCGTGCTCGCGGCCTCGGTGGTCCTGGGCGTCCTCACGCAGGCCTCGGTGGTCCTGCTCGTCGGGGCCGCCGCCTACATCCTCATGGGCATGGTGGAGTCGATCTTCTTCCGGCACCGCATCGAGGCGGCCGCCCTCCCCGCGGCGATCCGTGCGGAGCTGGAGAAGGACGAGGCCCTCGAGCCGGACGACGACGACCTCGAGGCGAAGGACGAGGGGGACGAGTACATCTGACGGCGTGCCCGTTCCGTCCCTGAAGAAGGGCCGCCCCGACGGCCCGCCGACGCCCTGGGTGCTGCTGGCCTCCTGGGGCCCGTGCGGCTACTCGCCGGTGGCGCCGGGAACGGTGGGGACGCTGGGCGCGGTGCCCCTGTTCTGGCTGCTGCGGCAGGCGCCGCTTCCCGCCTACCTGGCGGCCACGGCGGCGCTCGTCGCCGTGGCCGTGGTGGCCGCCTCCCGCGCCGGCGCCTACTGGAAGGTCGCCGACGCCTCCCCCATCGTCGTCGACGAGGTGGTGGGCTACCTCGTCGCCATGGCCTTCTTCCCCTGGTCCTGGGGCAACGCGCTCGCCGGCTTCCTCCTCTTCCGTCTCATGGACGTGGCCAAGCCCTGGCCGGCGTCGGCGCTCGACCGGGTGAAGAGCGGGCTCGGCGTGGTGCTCGACGACGTCGCCGCCGGGGTCTACGCCGGGCTCGCGCTGGCCTTCGTCCGCATGGGGCTCTCGATCCTGCTCGGCTGCTCGGGCGGACTTCACTGGTGGTGCATGGAGCTGACGCCGTGACGACCGGACCCTCCCCTTCCTCCTCCCCGCTCCAGGTCGAGCTCCTCGCCACCGGGGACGAGCTCCTCACCGGCCAGATCGTCGACACGAACTCTCCCTGGCTCATGGACCGGCTCTGGGACCTCGGGGTCATGCCCCGGCGGAAGGTGCTCGTGGGCGACGACCGGGACGACCTGCGCACCGCCATCGCGGAGGCCACCGGGCGCTCCGACCTCGTGGTGATGAGCGGCGGGCTCGGCCCCACCGAGGACGACCTGACCGCCGAGGTGGTGGCGGCGGCGGCCGGGGTCCCGCTCGAGCTGCACGAGCCGTCCCTCGCGGCCATCCGGGAGCGCTTCGCGCGGCTGGGGCGGGAGATGACCCCCAACAACGCCCGGCAGGCGCGGATGCCGCGGGGCGCGACGGTGATCCCCAACCGCTTCGGGACCGCGCCCGGCTTCTCGGTGCGGCTGGGGAGGTGCGAGCTCGTGGCCCTGCCCGGCGTGCCGGTGGAGTACCGCGGCCTGTGCGAGGAGTTCGTGCTGCCGCTCGTCTCGTCGCGCACCGGGTCGAGGCCGGCCTTCCGGCTCGTGAAGCTCTTCGCTGTCCCCGAGTCGCACGCCGACCAGGCCATGCGGCCGGTGATGGACGACCCGGCGAACGCCGGGGTGCGCTTCGGGTACCGGGCCCACTGGCCGGAGATCCACGTGAAGTGGTCGGTGACCGGCGCCGACGCCGACGCCCACGCCGACCTCATCCTGGACCGGGTCCGCGCGATCTTCGGCGAGGCCATCTTCGCCGAGGGGAAGGACGAGCTCGCGCCGCTCGTCGTGACCCAGCTCGGCCGCCGGGGCGAGCGCGTGGCGGTCGCGGAGAGCTGCACGGGCGGTCTCGTGGCCGAGATGATCACCCGCGTGCCCGGGTCGTCGAACGTCTTCGACCTGGGCGTCGTCGCCTACGCCAACTCCGCGAAGGAGGGCGTGGTGGGGGTGTCCACGGGGCTCGTCGCCGAGTACGGCGCGGTGTCGGAGCAGGTGGCCCGCGCCCTCGCCGAGGGCATCCGCACGACCGGCAGGGCGGCCTGGGGCATCGGCATCACCGGGATCGCCGGGCCGTCGGGCGGCACGCCGGAGAAGCCGGTGGGAACGGTGTGGGTGGCGCTCGCCGGCCCCTCCGGCACCGAGGCGGTGCACCGCCTGTGGCGGGGAGACCGGGAGCGGATCCGCAAGACCGCCGCCTACGAGGCGCTCGACATGCTGCGGCGGGCGACGCGAGGGTAGGTGGCGGCGCGGCGGTCTCCCGGCCGCGCCTAGCTCGACGCCGGCCGGCAGAACAGCGCCGTGAACCGCTCCCAGGAGACGAGCCCTCCGCGCGTCGCCATGAGGTGCTCGTGCAGCTCCGCCCCGGCGGCCGCCAGCTCC
>DAOMFN010000260.1:0-4024 GCA_035429785.1 Anaeromyxobacteraceae bacterium | reverse complement strand
TCGCGCTGAGCCGGTCCGGCGGTCGCCGTCAGTCGAGCAGCGCGACCGGGACGCGGTCGATCATCTCGCGGGCCGGGCCGATGCGGGCCAGGAAGTCGTCCCGCCACTCCGGCTTCACCGGCTCGCCCCGCGGGAACTGGAGGCGCAGCGGGTTCACGTAGGTCCCGCCCTGCTTCACGGCGTAGTGGAGGTGGGGCCCGGTGGAGAGCCCGGTGCTGCCCACCCGCCCGACGACCTGGCGCTGGGAGACCCGCGACCCGGCGGCCACCTGGACCTTCGAGAGGTGGCAGTAGACCGACTCGAACCCGTTGCGGTGGCGCACCTGCACGGTGAGCCCGCACCCGCCGTTCCACCCGGCGAGGGTGACCACGCCGTCCCCCACCGCCCACACCGAGGTTCCCGCCGGGGCGCCGTAGTCCACGCCCTGGTGCGCGCGCACGTACCCGAGCAGCGGGTGGCGGCGGTTGCCGAACCGGGAGGTCAGCTGCACGTAAGGCACCGGGGCCTTGAGGAAGCCGCGGCGGGCGCTCGTGCCGGCGTCGTCGTAGTAGCCGGTCTCGCCGTCCGGGTCGGTGTAGCGGAAGAGCCGCTTGCGCCCGGTCACGCGCCCCTCGTACTCGGCGGCGAGGACGTCGCCGTGGCGGAGGAAGTGGCCGTCGGCCTCGAGACGCTCGACGACGAGCTTGATCGTGTCGCCGGCGCGGACGTCCTGGTAGAAGTCCACGTCCCAGGCCAGCACGTCGCTCGCGGCGACCACGAGCCCGGTGTCGTGCCCGGCGGCCTGCAGGGCCTCGGAGACCGACGAGCGGATCGGCACCGAGACGAGCACCGTCGAGCGCGTGACCGCCACCTCCCGCCGCGAGGCGCAGAGGCCGGTGGGGCAGGGGCGGACCAGGAACTCGTCGGCCGGGCCCTGCCGCCAGGAGAGCGACTGGAGCGCCCCGCCCGCGAGGCTCCGCTCCACCCGGACCTGGTCGCCCGGGCGGATGCGCTTGAAGGAGAGCACCTCCTGGAGGGCGGAGAGCACCGCCTGGAGGTCCTGCCCCTCGAAGCCGAGACCGGCGAGCACCTGGGTGGGGTTCTGGTTGCGCCCCACGAGCCGGGTCGTGGCCCGGGAAGCGCCCGGAACCGGAACCGGGGCCGGCGCGGCGGCGGGTGTCACGGCGACGGGTGGCGCGGCGACGGCCGCCCTCGCCGCCCAGGCCGGGAACCCGGGCGCGAGCCCGAGGACGGCGATCGCCAGCGCGCCCAGGGCCGGACGCGTCCGGCGGGGTCTCCGTGCAGGGGTGGTTCCCATCGTCGGGGGCACACTACCAGCGGCGCCCGGGAGGAGGAAAGGCGGAGTTGTAGGGGGGGCTCACATCACCCGAAGGGAAGAGTTGCCCGGGGGGCGGCGCCGGGGGATTCTCCGCGCGTGCAGATCCTCCGACGCGCCCGGCTCGACGTCGTCGCCGCGGCGCTCCTCTTCTCCACCGGCGGGGCGGCCATCAAGGCCACCGCGCTGAACGGCTTCGAGGTGGCGGGGCTGCGCTCCGGGATCGCGCTCCTCGCGCTCGTGGCCCTGCTCCCGGCGGCGCGCCGCGGCTTCGGGTGGCGCTCGGCGGCGGTGGGGCTCGCCTTCGCGGGGACGCTCGTCCTGTTCGTCTCGGCGAACAAGCTCACCACCTCGGCGGCGAGCATCTTCCTCCAGTCCACCGCGCCGCTCTACGTGCTCCTGCTCGGCCCCTGGCTCCTGCGGGAGCGGGCCAGCCGGAGCGACCTCGTCCTCATGGTGCCGGTGGCCGCCGGGCTCCTGCTGGTCTTCGCCGGCACGGGCACCGCGGGACGGACCGCGCCCGACCCCTTCCTCGGCAACCTGCTCGCGCTCGCGTCGGGCGTCACCTGGGCGCTCGCCATCATGGGGCTGCGCTGGATGTCGGGCGACGGGAAGAGCTCGCCGCTCGCCGCGGCGGTGCTCGGCAACGTGTTCGCCGCCGCCGCCTGCCTGCCGCTCGTGCGATCGTTCTCGGCCGTCACACTCTCCGACTGGCTGGCGCTCCTCTACCTGGGCGTGTTCCAGGTGGGGCTGGCCTACGTCTTCCTCACGCGGGGCGTGGGGCGGCTGCCCGCTCTCGACGCGGCGCTCCTGCTCCTCGTGGAGCCGGCCCTCAACCCGGTGTGGGCGTGGATCGCGCACGGCGAGCGCCCGTCGGCGCTGGCGCTCGCGGGCGGTGCGCTCATCCTCGGCTCGACCGCCGCGAAGGCGCTCGTCGACGCCTCACCCCCGCGGAGGGGCTGAGGCCTCCACGGGCGCCGGGGCCGTGCTCGCCTCATGCCGCTCGGCCGCGCGTCGGGCCCGGTGCCACTCCACCTGCCACTCCCGGACGGCCGCGTTGTGGCAGCGGAGGTCGGGGCAGAAGACGTGGCTGCCGTCGTTGCGGGACACGAAGTAGAGGTCCTTGCAGTCGGAGGGCGCGAGCGCCGCCGCCAGCGCGGCCTCGCCGGGATTGGCGATGGGGCCCGGCGGCAGGCCGGTCACGACGTAGGTGTTGTACGGGTGTGGGGCGCGCAGGTCCTTCTTCGTGATGTTCCTCGACCAGCGCCCGCCGCTGCGGAGCATGGTGGCGTACATCACGGTGGGGTCGGTCTCGAGCCGCATGCCCTTCGCGAGGCGGTTGTGGAACACGCAGGAGATCCGCGGGCGCTCGTCCGCACGCCCCGTCTCCTTCTCGATGATGGAGGCGAGGATCACCGCCTGACCCTCGTCGAGCTCGACCCCGGGCCGACGGCCGGCCTCGGCCCGCTTCCAGGCCTCGCGGTAGCGGGCGACCATGGCCGAGAGGATGTCGCGGGGACGGGCGCTGTGGGGGAAGGCGTAGGTGTCGGGGAAGAGGAAGCCCTCCAGGGAGGGGAAGGGGAGCTCCAGCTCCTTCGCGAATTCCGGGTCGCGCACGAGCTCCAGGATCTCCGTCGCCTTGCCCAGCGAGGCCTTCTCGACGATGAGGGCGATCTCGTCGGCGCGCAGCCCCTCCGGCACGGTGAACTTCCAGGTCTTCACCTCGCCCTTGTAGATGCGCTCGAGGACGTCGTCGGGGAGGAGCGGCCCGGAGAAGGCGTACTCGCCGGCCTTGAAGGACCGCTTGTCCCGCTTCCACATGCGCAGGTACTTCCAGGCAGTCTCCTCGTCGGAGAGCGCGCCCGCCTCGGCGAGGCGACGGATGACCCCGCGCGCGCTCGTGCCCGGGTCGATCTCCACGATCTTCTCGGAGCCGCTGCCGAACGGGGTGTCGCGGAAGGTGCGCAGCTCCCGCCAGTTGGTCCAGACGAAGACGCCTCCCGCGACCACCGCCAGGAAGACGAGCAAGCCGAGCAGCCGGACGATCCTCACGCCGCCCTCCCGTCGAGCCAGCCCTGGAGGATGACCGCCGCGGCCTCGGCGTCCACGAGCGCCTTCATGTCCCGCGCCGAGATCCCGCGCGAGCGGAGCCGATCCTCGGCCTCGAAGGTGGAGAGCCGCTCGTCGAAGAGGTCGACGGGCACGCCCAGCGCCGCCTCGAGGCGCGGGGCGAACGAGCGGGCGAGGCGGGCGGAGGCTCCCTCGGTCCCGTCCATGTTGAGGGGCAGGCCGACCACGGCGCGGGTCACCTCCCACTCCCGGGCCACGTCCGAGATGGCGCCGAGGTCGGCGGCCTCGCCGGTGCGCGCGATCGCCCGGAGCGGCCGCGCCGCACGGACCACGTCGTCGGCCAGGGCGAGCCCGATGCGAGCCCGTCCGAGGTCGATCCCGAGGTAGCGCACGGAGGGAATGTAGGGGGCCGGGCCGATGGGGTCAAACGTCCACGCCCCGGCCGGATGGGGTGGGGCGCGGCCGGTCGGCCTGGAATTCCGGCGGGATCGGCTCCGTCGGCCGCTGGCACGAGGCGCGCTTCGAGGGCGCTCGTCACCCCTTCCGGAGGTCGTCCACATGTCCAGCGTCGCGAGCAGCACCATCCCGTTCCTCCTCACCGGCGCCGCGCCGGAGCCCGCCGGGGCCGAACCCGCGAGC
>DAOMFN010000259.1:0-4026 GCA_035429785.1 Anaeromyxobacteraceae bacterium | reverse complement strand
CCCCACCCGGCCGCCGCCGGCTGGCCGGCCATGGAGACGGAGGTCGTCTCGTGGAAGGGCCCGGAGGGTGTCGCCGTCGAGGGCATCCTCACGCTGCCTCCGGGACTGCAGAAGGGGCAGAAGCCGCCGCTCTGGGTCTTCCCCCACGGCGGGCCGGACGACGTCTCGCAGCTCTCCTTCAGCTCCTGGGTTCGCTTCTTCGCCGCGCGCGGCTTCGCCGTCCTCCGCCCCAACTACCGCGGCAGCCTCGGCTACGGATTCGACTTCTACGCCGCCAACCGGGGCCGGCTCGGGGAGATCGAGTTCCAGGACATCGAGAGCGGCGTCGACATGCTCGTCGCCACCGGGCGCGTCGACCCGGCGCGGCTCTACTACGGGAGCTGGTCCTGGGGCGGCTACCTCACCGCCTGGACCATCGGCCACACCACCCGGTACCGCGCCGCGGTCGCCGGTGCGGCGGTGGCCGACGTGGTGAGCCAGTACGTGCTCTCCGACATCAACCACGGCGTCTCCGCGCAGTGGGAGTTCCGGGGTGATCCCTGGCGACAGCCGGAGCAGTTCGACCGGGCGAACCCGTCCCGCTCCCTCCGCGCTGCCCGGACGCCCACCCTCGTCCTCCACGGCCAGGCCGACGACCGGGTCCCGTTCCCGGTCGGGCTGTTCCTGTACCGGGCCCTGTCCGACGTCGGCTGCGAGGTGGAGCTGCTGGCCTATCCGCGCGAGCCGCACGGTTTCCGGGAGCCGGCCCACGTCGTCCACATGCTGGAGGCGTTCGCGGGCTGGTTCACGCGCTGAAGCCGCCTCCGCGGGAGTCTCCCGCCTGGAGGAGGAGGGCGGCCACCGCCGCGCGGAGGTGGAAGCGCCGGAGCCGCGCGAGCGCATCGGCGACGGCCGTGGAATCCACGTCCGGGAAGCCGGACGCCGCCCGGTCGGCCCGGACGTCCGAAAGGACCTCGCCGGGCTCGATGGCCGCAGCCGCCTCCCCCAGGGCCTCCACCCGGGCCCGCGCCCGCTCCGGGCGGAGGCGGGAGAGGCCGGCCACGAGCTGGCCCGCCACCGCGTTGGCGCACGCGAGCGGGGAGAGGCCGCCCAGGGGGAGATCGGAGGCGGGGTCGGTGAGGACCAGCCGGATGACCTGGGCGGTGCGGGACGGGCGCGTCCGCGGCATCCAGGCCACCTCCGCGACGAGCCGGGCGGACGGGTCGAGGAGGATGGTGAGCGCCCGCGTCGCCGGGTCGCCGATCTGCCGCTCGCGCCAGGCGGCCCGGGCCAGGAGCAGGGAGGCCCCGTCGATCGGGGAGGCGCCGAGCAGGTGGAACGGATTCCGGAGGAGGTCGCTGGCCGAGGAGGGCTCGAGGTCCCGCGTGAAGGGAGCGGCCAGGGCGACGCACGCCGGGCAGTCGTCCGGAGGCCCCGGCCCGGCCCGGATCGTCTCCGGGCCCCCGCCGAGCGCCTCGACGGAGAGCCCAGCGGGCAGCGCGGCGAGCGCCGCGCGGACCTCCGGCCGGAGCGCCCGTCTGCAGGCCGGGCAGGGCTCGTCGGAAGTGGCGCCGGCTGGCGGGGATCTCGGGTCCAGGTCCGGCGTTCCCTCCGTCGCAGGGTGGAAGGCGACGAGGTAGGGACGACTGGACCTGGAAAAACTGACGCCCGCTTCTCGCTACCCGGTGGCCCGGGCCTGTTCCCGCCGGGGCCGGACGCGCGCCCGACGCCTCGCCGCCCAGGTCAGGCGCTGGGCCCGGATGAGCCCGGCTCCCGCTGCCTGCGCCTCGGTCATGAACCAGTGGACGTGGGTGGCGTCGTCCACCGCCACCACCCAGCGACCCCGGTCCCACCACACGCGGACCCGATGGCCGCCGATCCTGAAAGTCTTCAATTCCCCTCCCGCCCGCCCTGAATGGGGTGGGTGATAAGACGGTCGAGGAGGCGAAACGTGACATCTTCGCCGCGAAGGCGGCGGACCGGCCGGATTCAGGGCGCCCGGGAGGACGCGAGCCCGAGGGATGCGACGGCGAACGGGAGCGCCGGCGAGGCCGCCCCGGAGGCGACGACCCGGAGAGGACCCCCGGACGCCCCGCGAGGCACGCGGGCGACGATGAGGCCCTCGGACCAGGAGATCACCTGGAGGCGCTCCAGCCCGAGGAGCACCGAGCTGCCCGGCCGCAAGGGGCCGAACCCCGTTCCGCGGACCGTGACCGTCGCCCCCGGGGTGGCCGTGGTGGGCTCCACCTCGGCGACGCGCGGCGCGGGAACCGCGGTGAACTGCAGCTCCGACGCGTCGTTCGCGGTCAGTGTCACCTGGCGGCTCGGCGGGTCGAAGCCGGAGCCGGGAAGGGAGGGGCTCACCACGTACACGCCCGCGGCCACCGGCGGGAACGTGAACGAGCCGTCGGCCGCGGCCACGACGGTCGTGGGTTCGAAGCCCTCGGCCGAGAGGGTGACCGAGACCGGGGAGCCGGCCACGCCGGTGACGCTGCCCGAGACCACCCGGAGCTCGGGAGCGGCCGGGGAAGACTCCTGCCGCGACACGCCGGAGGCCCCCGCGAGGGTCGCGGCGACGAGGACGGCGATCGGTACGGCGAGGAGACCGGTGCGCATCGGAACCGACAGCAGAGCAGGAAGCGCACCAGCCGCCGGAATCCCGGGCACCCGCGAAAGCGACGTCCTCACGAGGGGTTGGAGAATGTCCCCCGAGGGACCACGCCGGCCATCCGAACCCGGGGTGGCGACCGACCCGGGATCCGCGCAGGTCGCGCCCGGGGCCCCGCAAACGCGCTACCCTCTCGCCCATGTCCGAGAACACCACGCAGAAGCTGTCGCTGACGCAGCGCCTCGGCCGGGAGATGCGCGCCTACCTGGTGAACTCCATCTTCCTGCTCGCCGTCCTCATCGCCTTCGTGAACTACAGGACGCTCGCGCTCGAGGAGTACGACGTCGCGGCGCTGCAGTACGGCTGGGCCGTCGTCGAGGCGATGATCCTCGGCAAGATCGTCCTCATCGGGGAGGCCCTCCACCTCGGCACGCGCTTCGAGCACCTCCCCGTCGCGGTCTCCGTCCTCTGGAAGACGCTGGTCTTCATGATCTTCGTGGCCGCCTTCATGGTGGCCGAGCACGCGGTGAAGGCGCTCGTCCACCACGAGACGCTCGGCGAGGAGTTCGGGCTGAACCGCATCGTCGAGCTCGAGATGCTGGCGCGCCTGCAGCTGCTCTTCGTGGCCTTCCTGCCGCTATTCACCTACCGTGAACTGGGCCGCGTGATGGGGCAGGACAAGCTCGACGCGCTGCTCTTCCGCCGCCGGCCGGCCGCCGCGCCCTGAGCCGGGGCCCGCGGCCGGGGGGGCCCGCGTCCGTGCCGGGAGGTCGCTACGGGTTCGCGACCGACCGGAGCAGGGCCTCGTGGTGCACGTCCTGCCGGGCCAGCGCCCAGAAGAGCATCTGCACCTCGATCTCGGCGGTCCGCGCCAGGACCTCGGCGTGGATCACGCCGGCGCGACGCTCCGCCTCGATCACCTTGTCGAGCAGCGCGTCCCCGGGGAGTGCCGCGCCCCGCTCCCCGATCTCGCGGGCGATCGAACGCAGCTCGCCCGACATGGCCTGGAGCTCCTCCCGGATCCGGGCCGCGGTGTCGCGGGCCCAGGTGCCGGGGCCCTGGTGGCGCGCCAGCAGGCGGATGCGCTGGGCGTGCTGCTCCTCCTCCGCGGCGAGCCGCACGAACAGCTCGCGCGCGCGGGGATCGGAGGCGCGCGCGCTCGCGAGGCGGAGGTAGAGGTCGCGCATCAGGTCCTCGACCTGGACCGCGGCCTCGAAGCACTCCTCGGTGGTCATCGGCTCGGGCATCCGGGGCTCCCTCGAGCCGCGATGATACCAGGGCCCGGAAACGGAAGAGGCCGGCCCGTGGGGGCCGGCCTCGCGATCCGCCCGGGCCGCTGGCCCGGGGGCAACCGTCACGCCTTCGAGCCGCCCGCGGCCTTCTCGCCGGCCCTGGCCGTCCCGCCGACGAGCAGCCCGACCGCCGCGCCGGCCACCGCG
>DAOMFN010000258.1:0-4037 GCA_035429785.1 Anaeromyxobacteraceae bacterium | reverse complement strand
CGTCCGGGAGGCCGTGGCGGCCCTGCGCGCGGCCACCGTCACCTACGTGAACGTGGCGGCCCGGGACGTGGGCGGCCCGCCCTGGCACTGCGTGTACCTGCCGGAGCGGCGCCTCCTTCCGTACCGGGTGGGCTCGGCCTCGGCAGCGGTGCCGTCCCTCGCGCCGCCGGGCCATCGCTCCTTCTACGTGGAGATGTCCGGCCGCGAGCCCGTGCCCGCCGCGGTGGCCGAGCGGGCCGCCCGCGAGACCCTCCTCGAGCTCGGCATGATCCGGTCCCCGGAGGACGTCCTCTTCACGGAGGTGCGGGTGCTCCCGCAGGCCTACGTCATCGCCGACCACGCCTGGGAGGCGGCGCGGGCCGAGGTCCGGGGGTGGCTCGAGGAGCGGGGCGTCCTCGTGGCCGGCCGCTCCGGGAACTGGGAGTACTCCTCCATGGAGGACGCGATCCTCTCCGGGCGCCGCACCGCGGCCCGGATGAGGTGATAAGCAGGGGATCCGTGCCCGCCGCCCCTCCCGCCCTCACGGTCGTGATCCCCGTCTACGACGAGGAGGGGATCGTCGAGCAGGCCTGCCTCGACCTCATGGCCGCGCTCGACCGCCGCGGCTGGGACTACGAGCTCCTCCTGTCCGAGAACGGCTCGCGGGACCGCACCCGGGAGATCCTCGAGGCGCTCTCCCGCGCCCACCCCCGGCTGCGCCACGTCCACTCGCCCGAGCCCAACTACGGCCTCGCGCTCCGGCGCGGGATCCTCGAGGCGCGCGGCGCGCTCGTCGTGGCCGACGAGATCGACCTCTGCGACCCCGGCTTCTACGACCGGGCGCTTCCCCTCCTCGAGCGGGGAGAGGCGGACATGGTGGTGGGGTCGAAGCGCGCCGCCGGCTCGATCGACGGGCGGCCGGCCTACCGGCGCCTCGCCACCTGGGTCCACAACACCGTCCTCCGCGTCCTCCTCGGGTTCCGGGGCACCGACACCCACGGCGTGAAGGCCTTCGTGCGGGAGCGCATCGCCCCGGTGGCCGGGCGCTGCGTGGTGGACCGGGACGTCTTCGCGAGCGAGCTCGTGCTCCGGGCCGGGCTGGAGGGCAAGCGGGTCGTGGAGATCCCCGTCGAGCTCCGCGAGAAGCGCCCTCCGACCGTGGGGCTGCTCCGCCGCGTACCGAACGTGCTGCGCCAGGTCGCCCGCCTCTTCTGGGTGCTGCGGGTCCGCGCACGCCCCGCCGCGGCGCCCGCGGGCCCGGGATCTGCGCCGCCTGCGGGGGCGTGATAGATCGATCGGATGCCCGGCATCGGCGACGAGATCCAGGAGCGGCTGCGGCGCTGGACGCTCGAGCTGGGCGGCCCCGGCACGCGCGAGCGCCTGGAGAAGCTCACCCCGCCCCGCAACGAGTTCGGGGTCGATCCCTACGGCTTCGACGTCGACTACCTGCAGGCGGCCGCGGCGCCGGTCCTCTGGCTCTACCGGAAGTACTTCCGCGTGCAGCCGTTCGGCCTCGGGAACGTGCCCAGCGAGGGACCGGTGCTGCTCGTGGCCAACCACTCCGGTCAGCTCCCCTTCGACGCGGCGATGATCGAGGCCGCCTGCCTCGTCGACAAGGACCCGCCGCGCGCGGTGCGGGCGCTCGTCGACAAGTGGGTCCCCACCCTCCCCTTCGTCTCCACCCTCTTCTCCCGCTGCGGGCAGATCGTGGGCACCCCGGAGAACTGCCGCCGCCTGCTGGCCGCGGGCGAGTCGCTCCTCGTCTTCCCGGAAGGCACCCGGGGCCTCAACAAGCCCTTCTCGCGGCGCTACCAGCTGCAGGGGTTCGGGCTCGGCTTCATGCGCCTCGCGCTCGAGAACGACGCCCCCATCGTTCCCGTGGGCGTGGTGGGCGCGGAGGAGCAGGCCCCGGCCATCCTGGACATCCAGCCCCTGGCCCGGATGCTCGCCTTTCCCCATTTCCCGGTGACCCCCACCGGACTGCCGCTGCCCATGCCGGTGCGCTACCGCATCTGGTTCGGCGAGCCCCTGCGGTTCACCGGGCGCCCGGACGACGAGGACGCCGTGCTCGAGGCCAAGGTGGCGCGGGTGCGGGACGCGGTGGCCGGGCTGCTGGCGCGCGGGCTCGCCGAGCGGGAGCACGTCTTCTGGTGAGAGCGCTCCCCTCCAGCGTCGCCATCACCGGCATCGCCGGGAACCTGGGCCGGAAGCTGGCCCGGATCCTCCACGGGGAGATCCGCATCGTCGGCTTCGACCGCCGGGCGCTGCGCGACCGGCCCAAGGACGTGGAGCACCACCAGCTCGACATCCGCAAGGCCCGGGTCGAGGACGTCTTCCGCAGGGGGGCCATCGAGGCGCTCGTGCACCTCGGGCTGAAGCACGACCCGCGCGACCCGCCCGCCGAGGCCCACGCGTTCAACGTGGCCGGGACCCAGAAGCTCCTCGACATCGCGGCCCGCCACGGCGTGCGGAAGGTGGTGCTCCTGTCCAGCGCCAACGTCTACGGCCCCGCGCCCGACAACCCGAACTTCCTCACCGAGGACACCCCGCTGCTCGGCGCGGCGCGGCTCCCCGGCTTCCGCGACCTCATCGAGGTCGACATGTACGTGCAGTCGTTCATGTGGAAGTACCCGGCGATCGAGACGGTGATCCTGCGCCCGGTGAACATCGTCGGCCCCACGGTGCGCAACGCTCCCTCCAACTACCTCCGGCTGGAGCGGCCGGTCACCGTGCTCGGCTTCGACCCGATGATCCAGGTGATCCACGAGGAGGACGTGTGCCGGGCCATCGCGCTCGCGCTGCGCCCGGGCGTGCGCGGCGTGTACAACGTCACCGGCGCCGGCGAGGTGCCGCTCTCCGCGGCGCTCCGCGAGCTGGGACGGGAGCCCATCCCGGTGCCCCATTTCCTCGTCCGCTCCATCGTGAGGCGGCTCTACGAGGCCCGCCTCTCCGGCTTCCCGCCCGGCGAGGTGGACTACATCCAGTACCTCTGCGCGGTGGACGGCTCCCGCTTCGTGCGCGACACGGGCTGGGCGCCGTCCTACTCCATCCGGGAGACGCTGCGCAGCGTCGTCACCACCCGTTGACCCCCGTCCGGGGTCTCTCCGGCACCCACCGCCCCGGACCGGTGTTACGATCCCCATCCGTCCTGCACCGGGAGGTCGCCATGCCGCATGCCAGGGTTCTCGTCGCCGCGGCCCTCGCCGTCGCAGGCTGCGCCACGGGCTCCATCCCCGGGCAGCCGCTCGGGATGCGCTCCCCGTCCGAGCTCACCGACCCGGTGCCGAGCTTCACGCGCCAGGGGGAGATCGTCTACTCGGCAGCCGGCTCGTCCGGGTCCAGCGCCGCCTGGGACGCGCGCTCCGTGCGCGGACCCGCGGTGAACCTCACCCTGACCGACCAGGGGATGTGGGGCGGGACGATCCAGGAGCGCGCCGTCCTGCTCCGGGCCGGCAGCGGCCGCATCACCGGGGAGGGGGTGGACCTCTTCGTGAACGGCGAGGGGGACACGGTCCACCTCCAGGGGCTCTGGTTCGGACGGATGGTCCGGATCGACGTCTCGCCGCGCGGCCTCTCCGGGAGCCCCTTCGCCGGGGTGTGCGGGATGGAGCTCGCTCCGGGCGACGACGGCTTCTGGCGCGGCTTCGGCGGATGCGGCGGCCGGCTCGACCTCGTCTGGATGAAGCTGAAGGGCGTCGCGGCCGACCCGGTCTCGGAGATGCCGCAGTGGTTCTTCGCCTTCCTGGCCGCCCTGCCGTCGGTGAACTCGTCCACCATCGCGACCCGGGGCGGGGTGGCCCCGGGCCCCTACCCGCCGCTCGGCTACTTCCTCGCCGCCGAGTACCGGGGTCCGCCGCAGTGGCTCATCCCACCCCCGTGGCAGTTCACCTGCTACCCGATGGGGTCGGGCGGCTACCCGGCCTGCAGCACGGTCCTCGGCTGGCGCGGGACCTGGGACCAGCGCCCCTACGGCACGCGCGGGGTCGACTTCGGCGAGCCTGCGGCCAGCCGGGCGGGAGCGGTGGCGCGGGCCGGATCGGGCGGCCGGGCGGCGGGGT
>DAOMFN010000257.1:1989-4042 GCA_035429785.1 Anaeromyxobacteraceae bacterium | reverse complement strand
ATGCGCCCCTCCGGCGGCGAGGGGGCCCGGGCGGTCAGCGCGAGGTAGGTCTTCTCCGGCGTCCCGTCCCGGAAGGCGGCGGAGAGCGTCCGCTCGGCGTCGGCGGTGCGGGCGAGCACGGTGACGCCGCTCGTCTCCCGGTCGAGCCGGTGGACGAGGCGCACCGGGGAGCCGAGCAGCTCCGCGACGAGCTCGGGCAGGTGGCCGCGGTCGGAGGTCAGGGTGGGCTGCGCGGGGACGCCGGCGGGCTTGTCGACCGCTGCGAGCGACCCGTCGGCGAAGAGGAGGCGGGAGCGATCGAGCGCGGCGGGCGCATCGGCCGCGCGTCCGGCCTCCTCCAGGTTCACCACCACCGTCTGGCCGGCGCGGACCGGCCGGCCGGCCACCTTGCAGCGCTTGCCGTCGAGGAAGACGCCCCCCCGGTCGAGCGCGCGACGGGCCTCGCCGCGGGAGATGCCCCCACGGGCGGCGATGAAGCGGTCGATCCGCTCGCCGTCGTCGGCGGTGCCGGCGGGGAGGGAGAGCCGCCTCACGCGTGCCCCGGCCGGGGCATCGGACCCCGGCGCATCGGGCTCCGGCCGATCAGGCCGCGGCGGAGGGGCAGCCGTCGCACCCGGCGCCCTTCTTCTCGCCGCAGGACGGGGCCGGCTTCGCCTTGTAGTCGGTGGCGTACCAGCCGGACCCCTTCAGCGCGAAGGACCCGGCGCTCATCACCTTCTTCACCGGGGAGCCGCAGGCGTCGTGCCGGCGGAGGGGGGGCGCCGACATCCGCTGGAGCGTGTCGAAGCGCCCGCACTTCGGGCAGTCGTACTCGTAGATGGGCATGGCCGCGGGAAGGTAATCGCCCGGGCGGGGGTGTCAAGGGCCCGGGACTGCGCCTCCCCCGTCCGGGGTCAGTAGCCCAGCACGACCGGCGCCGCGAGCGGGCTCGACGCGTCCACCCCCGCGGACACCCCGTCCCCGGCCGGGCCGGCCGGGCCCGCGGTGTCGCCCCACCAGTTGCCGGTGGCGACGACGGTTCCGGATCCGGCGTAGTGGACGCCCTCGCCGCCGTTTCCGGTGAGGTTGCACCCGGTGACGCTCACCGACCGCGCGGCCCCGTCCCCGACCCAGATGCCGTGGCTCGCGCTGCCCGTCACCTCGCACCCGGAGATCTCCACGACGGGGTTCTGGGAGAAGGAGTTCACCTCCACGCCGACGCCGAGCGAGCCCGTGACCCGGGCCCGGAACGTGTGCGGTCCCTGGAAGCCGGGCTGGGCCAGGTTGAGGTACACCGCCGACCACTGGGCGCACCCGAATCCGACCACCTCCGTGGCGTTCACCACGGTCTGCATGCCCGGCCCGCGAAGGGCCCGGTTCTCCAGGATCAGCTGGGGGCACGGGGGCCCGCCGGAGCCGCGGACGAAGCGGGAGTTCGAGATCTCCACCGGGTAGTCGTCCATCGCCGCGTTCACGAGGGCATTCTCGACCGCCACGTGGCGGAGGACGCTGTTCTGGACCGGCGACGCCGACGTGGCCATGAAGATCAGCCCCTGCCAGGCGCCGTCCGGAAACTGGGGCGTGGTGAAGTGGATGGGAGCGGAGCTGGTGCCGAGCGCGGCGAGCGTCGCAGCGTCCCGGACGAGAAGCTGGTGCACGCAGACGGTCGCGCCTCCTTCCACGACGAGCGAGCCCCCGTCGCGGACCTCGACGAACCCTCCGCGGTGGGGGCTGCCCGCGAGCGTCCAGGTCTCCTGGCCGGTGATGATCCGATCGCCGTGGTCGGTGCCGGTGGTCGTTCCGCAGTCGCGAAGCGCCGTCGCCGTCGCAGTGAAGATCAGGGGCGTGGAGCCGGGAACCAGGGCCCGCACCGACTGCTCCCCGGGCGGCCCTCCGAGCGTCCAGCTCGCGCTCGCGACTCCGTCCGGGCCGGTGGTGGACGTGGCGGGGGTGACCTGGCCCGTCGAGCCGTCGGCGATGGACCAGTACACCGTCTCGCCGGTCACGAAGGGGTTGAACGTCCCGTCGGCGCTGCACTGGCGCACGAGCACCTGGAGGGGCCGCGGGAGCGGCA
>DAOMFN010000257.1:0-1889 GCA_035429785.1 Anaeromyxobacteraceae bacterium | reverse complement strand
CCCTGGTTCAGGCAGAAGTCCTGCTGCGTGGGGGTGATGCCGGGGCCGTCCGGCGGCGGCAGGTTCTGCTGGTAGTAGTCCTGGCAGCCCTGGAGCTCGGGCGTGCTGCTGCCGCAGGCCGAGCCAAAGGCGAACGCGGCGACCAGCGCGACGAAGAGCATCGTCCTCATGGGGTCTCCCTTGCCCGGACCTGACGGGTCCAGGATCGAGGCCGTATCTCGTTTACCTGAAGGTAAACCAATGCTTATGGATGTTCGCTTGGGGCTCCCGCGATCGCGGGACGGCTCTCGTGTAACCTGCGCCGCCATGCACGCCCCCCTCCTGGCCGCGCTCCTCCTCGCAGCGGCGCCGCCCCCGAGCCCGGCCGCCTCCGCCACCCCCCGCACCTTCCGCGTGGACGCCTTCCACTCCGGCAACGCCGTCGAGGAGCACTTCTCCCTCGACCGGCTGGTGCTCGAACCGCTGCCCTTCCCGGGCAACCCCGACCGCCCACAGGACGACCTCAACCTCGGCAAGTACCTCTTCGAGGTCCGCGACCTCGCCACGAACCGCGTCCTCTACTCCCGCGGGTACGCGACCGTGTTCGGCGAGTGGGAGACCACCGGCGAGGCGAAGGAGGCCTGGAAGACCTTCCACGAGTCGTTCCGCTTCCCGGCGCCGGAGCGCCCCGTTCAACTGGTGGTGAAGAAGCGCGACCGCCGCCAGGCCTTCCGCGAGATCTGGACCCTCACCGTGGACCCGAAGGACATGTACGTGGACACCTCGGCGCCCGCGCCCGCGGGGCGGGTGATCGACGTCCTCGTGAACGGGCCGCCCGAGCGGAAGCTCGACCTGCTCATCCTGGGCGACGGCTACACCGAGGCCGAGTGCAAGACCTTCGAGGCCCAGGCCCGCAAGGCCACCGACGCCCTGCTGGCGGTGGAGCCCTTCCGCTCCCGCAAGGGCGACCTGAACGTCCGGGCGCTCTGCCCGCCGGCCCGCGAGAGCGGCGTCTCGCGCCCCTCCACCGGCATCCACCGGAACAGCCCGGTCGGCGCGGCCTACGACGCCTTCGGCTCGGAGCGCTACGTCCTCGCCCTCGACAACCGCCGCTTCCGCGAGGTGGCCTCGCAGGCGCCCTACGACTTCGTCGCCATCCTCGTGAACGCCGAGACCTACGGGGGCGGCGGGATCCAGGGGCTCTACGCCACCGTCGCCGCGGGGAGCATGTGGTCCCCCTACGTCTTCGTCCACGAGCTCGGCCACCACATCGCCGGCCTCGCCGACGAGTACTTCACGAGCGACGTGGCCTACCTCCCGGGCGAGAAGATCGAGCCCTGGGAGCGCAACGTGACCGTCCTCCCCGACCCGTCCCGCCCGAAGTGGGGCTCGACCCCGGGCACGCCGGTTCCGACCCCCTGGGACAAGGAGGGCTTCGAGAAGCGGGCGCGCGAGTTCCAGGACAAGCGCAAGGCCATCCGCAAGCGCAACGGGCCGGAGTCGGAGATGGACGCCCTCTTCGTGGAGCAGAAGAAGGTCGAGAGCGAGCGGCTCGCGGCCGAGCCCTTCGCAGGCAAGGTGGGCGCCTTCGAGGGGGCGAACTACGAGTCGAAGGGAGCCTATCGGTCCGAGGTGGACTGCATCATGTTCTCCCGCAACGACGTGCCCTTCTGCTCGGCGTGCCGGGCCACGCTCGACGACGTCCTCGACCTCTACGCCGGGCCGCGCGCGCCGGCGGCGAAGGGACGCTGAGGGGACGCGTGGACGCGGGGGAGGTCGACGAGGTCCGCGGCCAGGTCGACGCGCTCGGCCGGGCGCTCTCGGAGGAGCGCTTCCGGTCGGTGGCGGGGATCGAGCCGCGCCCGGCGCTCGTCGCCGCCTTCGACGCCCACGACGTCGCCGCGCGGGCC
>DAOMFN010000256.1:0-4045 GCA_035429785.1 Anaeromyxobacteraceae bacterium | reverse complement strand
TTTCGACATCGGCGGGCCCCCCCGTGCCCCCCCCCGCCCTCCTCCCCGCCCTCCCCCTCGCCGCCTGCAGCAGCCCGGCCCCGGCGGCGCGCGCCGGGGCGCGGGTCTACGTGGTGCGCGGGGAGGTCGTGAAGCCGCCCGCGCCGGTCGTCTCGGGGTTGGAGGTGCGCGTTCGCCACGAGGCCATCGACGACTTCGTCGACGCCTCCGGAAACGTCACGGGCATGGACGCGATGGTCATGCCCTTCGAGGTGGCGCGGTCGGCCGCGCCCGGGGGACTGGCCGCGGGGGACAAGGTCGAGGTCCGGTTCTGGATGGACTGGAAGGAGCCGCGGCTCCGGGTCGTGCGCATCGAGCGATTGCCCCCGGGGACGACCCTCGAGTTCCGGCCGGCGCGCGTCCCGGGAAGGTGACGGGACCCGTCACCGCCGGGTTGCCCAGAGGGCGAACGCCCACTCGTCGGCGTACTCCTCCACCGCCGCCCGCACCCGGTCGCCGCCGCCGTGGCCGGCGTTCTTCTCCACCCGGAGCAGGACCGGCCCCCCGGTCGTGGCCCACTGCAGCTCCGCCGCGAACTTCCGGGCGTGCATCGGGTCCACCCGGTCGTCGGAGTCGGCCGAGAGGAGGAGCGTGGCCGGGTAGCGCGTGCCCTTCCTCACGTGGTGGTAGGGCGAGTAGGCGAGGAGCACCGGGAAGAGCTTCGGGTCGTCGGACGATCCGTACTCGGCGATCCAGGTCTTGCCGGAGCCGAAGAGGTGGTAGCGGACCATGTCGAGGAGCGGCACCCCGCAGAGGACCGCGCCGAAGAGGTCCGGGCGCTGGGTCATCGCCGCGCCCACGAGCAGCCCGCCGTTCGAGCCGCCCCGGATGACGATGCGGCCGGGCGGGGCCCAGCCGTTCGCGACCAGCCACTCCGCCGCGGCGACGAAGTCGTCGAAGACGTTCTGCTTCTTCGCGAGCATCCCGTCCTCGTGCCAGCGCTCCCCGTACTCGTTGCCGCCGCGCAGGTTGGGCATGGCGTACACCCCGCCCCGCTCCAGCCACGGGTAGAGCGAGCCGCGGAAGAGCGGCTGCATCGCGACCTGGAACCCGCCGTACCCCTCGAGCAGCACCGGGGCGCCGTCGCCCGGCTTCCGGTCGCGCCGGTGGACGAGGAACATCGACACCTTCGTCCCGTCCTTCGACGGGTAGAGGACCTGCTCCACGACGTACGGGGAGGGGTCGACGGGGACGCGGGTGCGGTACCAGGTGGAGGTCTCGCCCGTGGCCAGGTCGAGGGTGCGGATCTCGCGCGGGTGGGTGAAGGACTGGAAGGACCAGAAGGCCACCGGGTCGAGGGGGTCGCCGGAGGGGCCGCCGACGGTGCCGATCCCCGGAAGCGCCACCTCCCGCGCCCCCGTCCCGTCGACTTCGCGGACCTCGATCCGGTTCACCGCCTTCGCGATGTAGCGGAGCACGAGCTTCCCGCCGGCGACCTCCGCGCCCTCGAGGGCCTGGTCGGGCCGCTCGGGCACGACCGTCGTCCATCGCGCCGCCTCGGGCGCGGCCGGGTCCACCGCCACGACCTTCCACATCGGCGCCCCGTCGTTCGTGAGGACGTAGAAGCGCCCCTGCCAGGCGATGGGCTGGAACTGGGCCGGCCGCCCGACCGCGAGCGGGACCCACGGGCCGTCCTTCCGGGCGTCGCGGAACCAGACGTCGTTCGAGGTCCAGCCGTGCGACACGGAGACGAAGAGCCACTCGCCGTCCCGGGAGATCCAGCCGTTGACGAAGGTGGTGGGGTCCCCGGTGCGCGGGTGGATCACCGCGTCGGCGGACGCCGGCGTGCCCAGCCGGTGGAAGCGGACCTCCGCGTAGCCGGGGCGGTCGGCGGTGGGGATGGCGGGGTCGGTGGGCAGCCACGTGTAGTAGAAGCCCTTCGAGTCCGGGGTCCAGGAGGGCTCGGCGTACTTGCCTCCCTCGATGCGGTCCACCGCCGAGCCGTTCCCGGAGGCCACGTCCACGATCTGCAGCACCGCCTCGTCGGAGTTGTTCTCCTTCACGGCGAAGACGAGCGTCTTCCCGTCCCAGGACGGGGCCCACATGCCGAGCGAGGTGCTCCCGTCCTTCGACCAGCCGTTCGGGTCGAGGAGCACGCGCTCCGGCCCCGCGCCGTCGCGCCAGTAGAGGACCGCCTTCTCCTGCGACGGGGCGCGCCGCTGGTAGAAGACCCGGTCGCCGCGCTTCACCGGGAGCCCGACCACCTGCTCCACGTAGAGGAGCTCCTCGAGGCGCTTCGCGATGGCCTCGCGATCGGGGAGGGCCGCGAGGAAGCGGCGGGCGAGCTGGTCCTCGGCGTCGACCCAGGCGCGGGTGGCGGGGGACTTCTCCTCCTCCAGCCAGCGGTAGGGGTCGGGCACCCGGGTCCCGTGGATCGCGTCCACGGCGTCGCCGCGCGGGGCGGCCGGGTAGGAGAGGGGAAGGGGCATGGGGGAGGTCTCCGGCGCCGTCCGCGCGGCGGGTGCGGTGGTGGCGCAGGCGGCGAGCAGAGCGGCGAGGACCGGCGCGGCGAGGAGGAGGCGGTGGGACCGGAGGGTCATGGGCAGCGAGCCTAGTCGAGCCATCCGCCCTCTGCTACAACCCCGCCCCCGTGGCCGACCTCGCGCTCCTCCTGCTCACGCTGGTGTGGGGGACGACCTTCACGCTCGTGAAGCGCGTCCTCGACGCCGGGACGAGCCCAGGCGCCTTCCTCTCGCTCCGCTTCGGGCTCGCCACGGCCGTCCTGGCCGCGATCTGGCTGCTCCGGCGCCCGCGCAGGACGCCGGGCCTCCTGCGCGACGGCGGGATGCTCGGACTCGCCATGTTCGCGGGGTTCGCGCTGCAGACCTTCGGGCTGCGCTTCACCACCCCGGCCCGCTCCGGGTTCATCACCGGTCTCGCCGTGGTCATCGTCCCGCTCATCGCCCGCTTCCTGCAGGGGCGCCGGGTCGGCGGACCGGCCTGGACCGGCGTGGTCCTCGCGGTGGTGGGGCTCGGGATGCTCACGCGCCCCTTCGACGGGGACGCGTCGGCGGCGGTCCGGCTGGGAGACCTCCTCACGCTGGGCTGCGCCTTCGCCTACGCCTTCCAGATCATCTGGACGAGCGAGTTCTCCCCGCGCCACTCGCTCGTCTCGCTCACGCTGGTCCAGATCGCCGTGACCTTCGCGGGGAGCCTCGCCCTCCTCGCCTTCGAGCCGGTGCGGATCGTCCCCTCGGCGGAGCTCGCCGGGACGGTGGCCTTCACCGGTCTCGTCATGACCGTGGGCGCCTTCTTCGTCATGAACTGGGCGCAGCGCCACACCACCGCCGTGCGCGCCGCCATCATCTACGCGCTCGAGCCGCCCGCTGCGGCGGTCTTCTCCCACCTCGTGACCGGCGAGGTGCTGCCCGCGGTGGGGCTCGCCGGCGGCGCGCTCATCCTGCTCGGGATCGTGGTCGCCGAGGTCGGCGGGGCGCTCCAGGCGCGGCGCGCGGCGTCCTGACCGGCGGCGCTCGCGGGAAGAAAACGGGTGCTTCGCACCGCGCGTCCCGTGATCGCGGGGCGGGGAACGCCCTCTTACGGCCCAACTTTGAGTGGATGCGGCCGCCGGTCCGTGGCACTTCCACCGCATGCCGAAGACCGCGTCGCAGTGCCTCCACCTCGCCCAGCGCGTGGAGGCGCTCGCCCAGGAACTCTACACGGAGCTGGCCGTCGCGTTCGCAGGCGAGCCGGCGCTCAGCCGCCTCTTCCAGCGGCTCGCGGCCGAGGAAGGGCAGCACGGCATGCGCATCCGGCTGCTCGAACGGCACGGGGGCAGGTCGCCGTGGCCGGCGGGCGTCGCGGAGCGGTCCTGCGCCGACCTCACGGCGATGGTCGCCGAGATGGAGCGCACGCGCAGGGTCCTCTCGAGCCTGCTGCCGACGACCGACGCCGCGCAGGTGCTCGAGCTCCTGATCTCGATGGAGGATCGGTTCCACGCCGTCCACGCCCAGGAGCTGGCCCGCTGCGCCGTGCCGGAGGTCGCGCAGCTCTTCGCCTCGCTCGC
>DAOMFN010000255.1:1736-4075 GCA_035429785.1 Anaeromyxobacteraceae bacterium | reverse complement strand
ACTCCGCCCGCCAGCGCTCGAGCCCCGCCACGGCGGCCTCCCGCGTCGCGGCGAGGTGCCGGCGCACTGGGGCCTCGAGCCGCGCGTCGAGGAACCGGTGCGCGCTCCACACCAGCGCCGGCTCGAAGCCGCGCGAGAGCTTGTGCTCACCCCCGGCCCCTCCCTCGAACACCTGCCGGCCGAGGCGGATGCACTCCTCCACCGAGTGGTAGAGGGCCACGTTGAAGTGCAGGAAGGGGTGGTCCTCGGCCGCGCCCCAGTAGCGTCCGTAGAGCGCCGACGCCGAGGCCACGTTGAAGGCCATGCCGGCGAGCCGCCCCTCGCGCCGCGCCTCCACCACCTCGAGCGCGCCGGGCATCGAGCGGAGGACGCGCTCGAAGAAGGATCGCCCCAGGAAGCGCATGCCCCACTCCATGCGCTCCACCGAGCGGCCGTGGAGCCGGGCGACGTCCCGGGCCCATGCGGCCGGATCGGCGGAGAGCTCGTCGCCGCGCACGGTCCGGATGGCGATGCCCTGCGCGGCCGGTGCCGCGCGCTCGCGCCGGATGGCGTTGCGGCGCCTGGAGGGGAAGCGGGAGAGGAAGTCGTCGAAGTCCCGGTAGCCGTCGTTCCGCCAGTGGAACTGGAAGTCGGCCCGGAGCGCGAGTCCGGCCGCCTCCAGCTCCCGGGCGTCCTCCTCCGGGAGGTGGAGGACGTGGACGGACCGGAGCCCCTCGGCCTCGCAGAGCTCGAGCAGGGCCGCCACCGCGGCGCGGGCCAGCTCGGCCCGGTCCTCGCCCGGGGCGACGAGGAGTCGGCGCCCGGTCGCCGGCGTGAACGGGACCCCCACGACGAGCTTCGGGTAGTAGGGGATGCCGGCCCGCTCGGCCGCGGCCGCCCACTCCCAGTCCCTGCCGAAGTCGCCGTCGGACCCCGTCCGGGCCCAGGCGGGCAGCGCGGCCACCGATCGGCCGCCCCGCCGCAGCAGGAGGTGCCGTCCGGCCCAGCCCCGCTCGGGGGTGGCGGCGCCGCACTGCTCGACCGCGTCGAGCCAGGCGTGGGACAGGAAGGGGGTGGCCGCGTCCGGCTCGTGGGCCCAGAGCCGGTCCCACTCCGCCGCGGGAACGTCGGACAGCGTGCTCCGGACGTGGACCTCGAGGGGGGCCAAGGGTGGGGGTCTTAGCCTGCCCGGGCCCGCCCGCAACGCGCACCGGATGGAGCCCCCCGCCCCGGAGCCTTTACGGATCACCCGGGGGCTGGTAGCAGCGATGCATGCGCCTGCTTCGCCTCTCGAGCCTGGCCGCGGCCCTCGTCGCGCTCCCCACGGTCGCGCCGGCCTGGATCTACCCCGAGCACCGCGACATCGCGGTCGCCGGCATCCAGAAGCTGCCGCCCTCCGATCGCGCGGCGCTCGAGTCCCTCTGGGAGGAGGCGCGCAAGGCCATTCCCGGCCGGCTCTGCGAGACCGCCAGCGCCGGCGACCAGGGGCTCGACCCGCGGTGCCTCGACTTCGCCGCGATCCCGGCGATGTCCGGCGACCACTCCTGCAGCCCGAGGGAGGTCGCCGAGCGCACGCTCGGCAGCACCTGGATCCTGGACGTGGCCCGGGTGGCGGAGGAGACGCAGGACGCCCTCGACAAGGCCCGGAACCGGGACGAGTCGCTGAACGCCATCGCCACCTCGAACCTCAAGCTGCAGGCCGCCGACCCGGAGTACGTGAGCCGCGCCGGCGCCAACAACGCCCACTTCCTGCTGCCCCGGGTGAACAACGACGCCTCCGGCTACGCCCGGGCCGCGCTCGCCGAGGGGGCGCCGCTCAACGCCATCGGGCTCTACGTGCAGTACCACATGGCCGCCCTCGAGCTCGCCCAGCGCTACGCCGCGAACCCGCCGCCCCCCGCGGAGCGCCCCGCCGCCGCGCTCCGCATCCTCGTCACCGAGGGCTATGCCCTCCACTGGATCGAGGACGTCTTCGCGGCCGGGCACGTCGTCGGCACCTGGGGCAGCGCCGCCTGGCGCAAGGGGACGCACGACTACTACAACGAGTTCGGCCACGACGGCGTGACCTGGGCCGGCGACCCGATCGTCCTCTTCGGCGATTCCTTCATGCGCGACGGCGACGTCCGGAGGGCCTCCGACGCGGTGGTGGCGAGCATCGAGCAGCTCGTCGCGGCGCTCCGGCCGGGGGACGAGCTCGGGACGCTCGCCATCTCCTTCGGGCGCCCCGCGGTCGAGATCTTCGCCTTCGACTCCTGCGTCGAGGAGAAGCAGCCGTCGGTGCAGGGGCTCGACACGCTCTCCCGCCACCTCGTCCCGACCCTCAAGAACACGCCGGTGCCGGGGCGCGGCGAGGGAGACGT
>DAOMFN010000255.1:0-1636 GCA_035429785.1 Anaeromyxobacteraceae bacterium | reverse complement strand
GCGATCGCCTCCCCCGAGGCGCTGAGCGCGGTGGGCGTGGCCGCGGCGAGCGGCGGGCTCATCCCCATCGAGCGCAGCTTCGGGATCGGGGTCGGGACGCTCGAGTTCATCCTGGGCCGGGAGGTCGACCTCGTCTGGTACGGGCTCATCTCCGACGTGATCGTGCTCGTGCCCGTGGGCCCTCCCCCGCTGCCGGAGTCGAACTTCGGGGCGGCGAAGCTCCGCTCGCTCGCGCTCTCCTTCCCGTTCCTGGAGTGGACCCCCTTCCGCACCTTCGCCACCCAGCTCGTCTTCGCGACGGTGGTCCAGCTCGGCTTCGGGGTGGAGATCCCGCTCGGATCGCCGGTGGTCCTGCCGGAGGGCTACGGAAACGCGAGCCTCTCCCCGGCCTACTATTTCTTCCTCCGCGCTCAGTTCGACGGCCGGTACTTCTTCGGCTCGCGCGACGACCTGGCCCCTCCACGATGACCGCCCCCTTCACCCGGCGCTTCCGGGTCCGCTGGTCCGACGCCGACGCGAACGGCCACCTGCGCAACACCGCCTACGCGGAGTACGCGAACGACACCCGGGTGGGGCTCTTCGCCTCGCTGGGCTTCGACTGGCCGCGCTTCCAGTCGCTGCGGCTCGGGCCGGTGCTCTTCCGCGAGGAGATCGAGTACCGGCGCGAGGCCGGCATGGGCGAGGAGGTGCTCGTGGACGCGCTCGCCGCCGGTCTCGCCCCCGACGCCTCGCGCTGGTCCATCCGGCACCGGCTGTGGCGCGTGGACGGGACCGAGATGGCGCAGATCACCGTGGTCGGCTCCTGGATCGACCTCGAGGCGCGCCGGGCCACAGCGCCCCCGCAGGACCTGGCCGAGGCCCTGCGCGGGCTTCCGCGCACCGCGCCCTTCCTGGAGCTCCCGGCCATCCGACGGCGCTAGTCGCCACCCGGTCCGCGCGCTGCGCGAGGGCGTGGCGCAGCGGTTCAGCGCTCGGCGGGCTGGACCGGCCGGGCCAGGCCAGGGTCGAGCGCGGACGGCGCGACGCCGAGGTAGCGCAGCATCCGCATCTGGTGCTGCCGCAGGCCGCGCACCGAGATGCGCGCCCGGGCCGGCTTCACCACGTCGGCGAGCATCGCCACCGCCCGGTCGTGGAACTCGCGCACCCGCGAGAGGTCGACGTAGACCTCGGCGTCTCCTGGAAGCGCCTCGATGCGGCTCCGGATGACCTGGACGGAATCGATGTCGAAGGCGCCATCCATGCGGATGACGAGGCTACCCTGCGGTGCTGGCGGCATGACCTGCTGCTCCGATCGACGGGAATCGACGCCCCCCACGAGCGACGACGCTGGCGATCGTAGGTCCGGATCCACGTGATCGCAATGCGGCGATCGGTCGATTCCGCGACTATTTCGGGACGATTGTCGGGTCGGCGCACAGTGGCGGAGATGTCGGATGCCTCTTCCGGGCGACTCGCTCCGTTCCCTCCGGTTAGATTCCCGCCATGAGCGCCCCCTCCGCGCGCAACCTCCTGCCCCACGAGCACGGCGCCTACGGCCAGATCGCCATGCCGGTGGCCTGCGCGCTGCTGCTCGGCCGCCCCGGCGCGGCGGCGGCGCTCCTCGCCGGCGGGGCCTTCGCCGGCTTCCTCGCCTACG
>DAOMFN010000254.1:0-4096 GCA_035429785.1 Anaeromyxobacteraceae bacterium | reverse complement strand
GGGCCGGGGCCGCACGGGCGGCGGGGGGCGGCGCGGAGGCGCCGCCGCGCTCCTCGATCTCGCCGAGGGCCTGGCCGACCGCGACGGTCTCGCCGGTCTGGCGGAGGACGCGGCGCAGGACGCCCGCCGCGGGCGCGGGCACGGCCACGGTGGCCTTCTCGCTCTCCACCTCCACGACCGGCTCGTCGCGGGCGACCGCCTCGCCCTCCTTCTTCAGCCACTGCCCCACCTGCGCCTGCGTGACGCTCTCCCCCAGCGACGGCACCTTCAGCTCGACGGCCATGGTTCCCTTCCCTCCCGGTGCGGCGGACTAGCCCAGCGCCTCCTGGACGAGGGCCTGCTGGACGAGCTTGTGACGGGTGGCCGAGCCCGACGCCGGGCTCGGGCTGGGCGGCCGGGACACCACCGACGTGCGTGCGTCGAAGTTGCGCACGGCCCCGCCGAGCGCGTCCCGGATGTACGGCCAGGCGCCCATGTTGCGCGGCTCCTCCTGCACCCAGACCACCTCGGCCGCGGCCGGGTACGGGGCGATGGCCTCCTGCAGGTCGGCCACGTGGAGCGGGTAGAGCTGCTCCACGCGGACCAGCGCCACGTCGTTCTTGCCGCGCTGGGCCCGGGCCTCGGCGAGGTCGTAGTAGACCTTGCCCGAGCAGAGGACCACGCGGCGAACCGCGCCCGGGTCGGGGACGCCGGCGTCGGGGAGCACCGGGCGGAACCGGCCGGCCACCAGCGCCTCGAGCGGCGACACCGCCGCCGGGTTCCGGAGCAGGCTCTTCGGCGACATCACCACGAGCGGCTTGCGCCAGGGGGAGACCACCTGTGCGCGCAGGGCGTGGAAGATCTGCGCCGGCGTGGTGAGGTTCATCACCCGCCAGTTGTCCTCCACCGAGAGCTCGAGGAAGCGCTCCAGCCGCGCGCTGGAGTGCTCCGGCCCCTGCCCTTCCATGCCGTGGGGCAGGAGCAGGACGAGCCCGGACAGGCGGTTCCACTTCACCTCCGAGGCGGAGAGGAACTGGTCGATGAGGACCTGGGCGCCGTTCACGAAGTCGCCGAACTGGGCCTCCCAGATGACGAGCGACTCGGGCTGCTCGAGGCTGTAGCCGTACTCGAAGCCCAGCGCGGCGGCCTCCGAGAGCAGGCTGTCGTAGACGTGGACCTTGCCCTGCCCCTCGCGCAGGTGGGCGAGCGGCATGTACGGGGCGGCGGTGCGCTGGTCGTAGACGACGGCGTGCCGGTGGCTGAAGGTCCCGCGGCGGACGTCCTGCCCCACCAGCCGGACGGCGTGCCCCTCCCAGGCGAGCGTGCCGTAGGCGAGCTGCTCGGCGAAGCCCCAGTCGAGCGGGCGCTTGCCGCGCGCCATGTCGGCGCGCGCCTCGAAGAGCTTGGCGATCTTGGGGTTGGGCTCGAAGCCGGCGGGGATCTCCGACAGGTGGCGCGCCACGTGGGAGAGCCGGTCGGCCGGGACGGCGGTGGCCACCTCGTCGGCGAGCGGCAGGGGGCCGCCCCGGTACCGGCTCCACACGCCCTCGCTCGTGGAGGGGACGGGCACGGCGGCCACCGCGGCGGAGGCCTGGTAGGCCTCCTCGAGCCGGGCCTGGTAGGCCCGGGTCATGGCGGCCACCTGCTCCTCGTCCACGACCCCGTCGGCCTGGAGGGCCGACGCGTAGGCCCGGGGGAAGGGGGTCTTGGCGGCGATGGCCCGGTACATCACCGGCTGGGTGAAGGTGGGCTCGTCCCCCTCGTTGTGGCCGTACTTGCGGTAGCCCCAGACGTCGATCACGACGTCGCGGTGCCAGCGCTGCCGGAAGTCGGCGGCGATCAGCACCGCCTGGGCCACCGCCTCGAGGTCCTCCCCGTTCACGTGGAGGACCGGGATGTCGAGCATGAGCGCCACGTCGGTGCAGTAGACCGTGGAGCGGGAGTCGCGCGGCGAGGTGGTGAAGCCGATCTGGTTGTTCACCACGACGTGGATGGTCCCGCCGCAGGAGTAGGCGGGCAGCCCGGACATGTTGAAGGTCTCGGCGACGATGCCCTGGCCCGCGAAGGCGGCGTCGCCGTGCACGAGCACCGCGATGGAGCGCTGCCCCTCGGCGTCGCTGAAGCGGTCCTGCTTGGCCCGGACGCGCCCCTGCACCACCGGGTCGATCCACTCGAGGTGGCTGGGGTTGAAGGCGAGCGAGAGGCGCAGCCCGCCGTCGGCGGTGTCGCGGGTGCTGGAGTAGCCGAGGTGGTACTTCACGTCGCCGCCGGCCGCTCCGTTGATGATGGCCTGGTCGCGGAACTCGGCGAAGATGTCCCGCAGCGGCTTGCCGAGCACGTTGGCGAGCACGTTGAGCCGCCCGCGGTGGGCCATGCCGATGACGACGTTGCGCACGCCGTAGCCGACGGCGCGGTCGAGGAGGAGCTCGAGCAGCGGGACGAGCACCTCCGTGCCCTCGAGGGAGAAGCGCTTCGCCCCCAGGAACCGCGTGCCCAGGAACTGCTCGAAGAGCCCGGCCTGGAGCAGCTTCTCGAGGAGCCTCCGCTTCACGTCCGGGTCCAGGGTCAGCCGGTTGCGGGTGCGCTCCATCCGCTGCTCGAGCCAGGCGCGCAGCTCGCGGTCCTGGATGTGCCCGAGCTGGACCCCGAGCGTGCGGCCGTAGGTCTCCTGCAGCCGCGAGAGGAGCCGGCGCAGCGTCTCGGGGCTGCCGTCGCGGCCCGGGATCTCGCGGTCGAGGTCGGCCTCCCCGAGCCCGAACTCGGCCAGGTCGAGCCGCTCGGCACGGCGTCGGACGAGTCCCAGGGGGTCGAGGTCGGCCTGCAGGTGGCCGAAGGTGCGCCACGCCCGGGTCAGCCGGTCGACCCGCAGCCGGAAGGCCTCGCGGTCGTCGGCGCGGACCGCGCCCGATTCACGGTCCGTCCGGATGGGCCAGGCGGTGGGCGCGGGGGCGGCGCCGGGCGCGTCGGGCAGGGACTCGAAGTAGGCGCGCCACGGGCCGTCGACGGACGACGGGTCGTCCCGCCAGGCGAAGTAGAGGTCCTCGACGAAGCCCAGGTTGGATGCGCTCGGGGATCCGGGGGGCGCGTCGCTCGGGGAGGACATGGCGCTCGATCATAACGGGCCCGGCCGCGTGGATCCGCGCCGCCGGGGCGTCCCGGGTGGAGGCTACGGGGTGCCGGGCCCGGTCGGGGGGCCGGCGTGCCGGCCGACCACGGCGAGGAGCTCCTCCAGGTCGAAGGGCTTCGACAGGTACGCGTCGGCCTGGGGGAGCGCCCGCGCCCCGGGCATGGCCGCGGTCATGATGGCCACGGGCACCCCCTCGGCGATCCCCTCGGCCCGGATGCGCTCGAGCAGCTGGGGCCCGTTCATCACCGGCATGACGAGGTCGAGCACGAGGAGCGACGGGCGCTTCCGGCGCAGGTACCCGAGCGCCTCCTCCCCGTTCACGGCGACGTCGACGTCGTATCCCTCGAATCCGAGGAAGTCGGCGATGCCCTGGCGGATGCCAGGGTCGTCTTCCACGACGAGGATGGGCATTCCTCGCTCCTAACCGGGGGACGGGAGAGGCGCCACGCCCCCCAGGCGAGGAGCCCCAGGGCGGCGTACTGGGCGGGGGTGAGCCCCGCGTACCGGGCGTCGGCGTAGGCCACGTCGGTGGCGCGGAGGAAATCGAGCAGGAAGCGGGCCACGCCGTAGAGGACGGCGAGGAGCGGCAGGAGCCGCCCCGCGAGGGCCCGTCGCGACCAGAGCGCCCAGAGCAGGGCGGCGATCGCGGCGAGGACCAGCGCCTCGTACAGCCCCAGGTCGTGGCGAGGCCCCCCGGGAAACCGCACCGCGAGGGGAAAGGAGGTGAGGCGCCCGGGGTGGTCGTGGACGAGGAAGCAGCCCACCCGCGCCACGGCCCAGCCCGTGGGAACGCCCACCGCGAAGGCGTCGCCGTAGTCGGCGAGCCGGACGCCCTGGCGCCGGAAGAGGATCGCCATCGCGACGACGCCGCCGGCGAGCCCGCCCATCGAGGAGAGGCCGTCCCAGAACTCGAGGATCCGACGGGGGCTCCGGAGCTCCTCCGGGTGGTACAGCCCGACGTGGACGAGGTGCCCCGCGACGATGCCGGCG
>DAOMFN010000253.1:0-4116 GCA_035429785.1 Anaeromyxobacteraceae bacterium | reverse complement strand
GCGCATCTCGACCAGTGCGGTGCATGGGTCGGGCCGGCCCCCCTCCCCCGCCCCGGCCCCGACGGCACCACCCGGGTCTACGAGGTCGCGGCGCTGCGCTTCGAGGCCCCGTCCAGCTGGCGGGCCTCCGGGGACGCACGGAAGGTGAAGCTCACGGCCCCCCCGGGCGACGCGACGCTGGAGGTGCGGGCCCGTTCGGTCCAGGGCGGCTCCGACGCCTGCCTCGACGACGCCGCGCGGGCCCTGGAGCAGGGCGCCGCCGGCCTGACCGGGGTGCGGCGCCACCCGACGACCTTCGCCGGTCGGAAGGCCGTGGCCCAGGAGGCGGACCAGGGAGGCTGGCACGGCTGGGCCTGGGCCACCTGCGACCGCGGGGAGCAGTACCGGGTCTTCCTGTCCGGGAGGTCGCCGGTCGGGAAGGAGACCATCGAGGTGCAGCGCCGGCTGGTGCAGACGGCGCGGCTGGAGGGCAGGCCGTGAGCCGGAAGGGATCGGCGGCGCCGCCGGAGCTCGTGCGTCCCTACGGCGACCGGCGGGACGACGGGGTCGTGCAGGTCTCGTTCGTCCTCCCGGTGCCGGCCGGTGAGCGGGCCCGCGAGGCCGCCGTCCAGGTGGCGCGCCGGATGGGGCTCGACCGGGTGCACGTGGCCGCCATGGAGCGCGCGGCGCAGGGCTACACCTTCTTCGTCGTCTACGGCCGGACCGAGGCCGCGGTCGACCTCTCGACGCTCGACGTGCCCGAGGTCGTGGGGCGAAAGCTCGGCTTCGACGCGTTGAACGCCGCCGTCGCCTCGCTGCTCGGCCGGCGCATCGTCGTGCTGGGCGCCTGCACCGGGTCCGACGCCCACGCCGTGGGCATCGACGCGATCATGAACATGAAGGGCTTCGCCGGCGACTACGGGCTGGAGCGCTACCCGTCCTTCGACGCCCGCAACCTGGGCGCGCAGGTGGAGAACGCGGCGCTGGCCCGGGCCTGCCGGGACGCCGGCGCCGACGCGGTGCTCGTGTCGCAGGTGGTCACCCAGCGCGACGTCCACAAGGAGAACGCCCGGGCCTTCCTGGACGAGCTGGCCCGTCTCGGCATCCGGGAGCGGACCGTCGCCGTCCTGGGCGGCCCGCGCATCGACCACCGGCTGGCGCTCGAGCTGGGCTACGACGCCGGGTTCGGGCCGGGCACGAAGCCCTCCGACGTGGCGAACTACCTGGCGGGACGGGTTCTCGAGCGGGCCGGCAAGGCCCTGCCGGAGGTGACGGATGGCTGACGGGGTGCTGATCCGGGTGCGCATGTCCCAGGCCGACGCGCACTACGGGGGGAACCTGGTGGACGGGGCGCGGCTCCTCCAGCTCTTCGGCGACGTGGCCACCGAGCTCCTCGTCCGGCACGACGGCGACGAGGGGCTCTTCCGGGCCTACGACTCCGTGGAGTTCCTGGCCCCGGTCCACGCCGGTGACGTGGTCGAGGCCACCGGCGAGATCACGCGCGTCGGCACGACCTCCCGGGCGATGCGCTTCGAGGCCCGCATCGTGGTGTCGCCCCGACCGGACCTCTCCGACAGCGCCGCCGAGCTCCTCGCCGCGCCGGTGCTCGCCTGCCGGGCCTCCGGGACCTGCGTCGTCCCGCGCGAGAAGCAGCGCGGCGGCGGGAAGGGGTGAGCCCGTCCATGGCCACGTCCGACATCGCCATCGTCACCTGCGCCGTCGTCGGCGCGGAGGTCACCCGGGCCCAGAGCCCGGCGGTGCCCTACACCCCGGAGGAGATCGCACGGGCCGCCCTCGACGCCTGGCGCGAGGGGGCGGCGGTGGTCCACCTCCACGCCCGCCACGAGGACGGCCGCCCCTCCCAGGAGTCCCGGCACTTCCGCGAGATCGTGGACCGCATCCGCTCCGCCGGCTGCGACGTCGTCATCCAGTGCTCCACCGGCGGCGCCGTGGGGATGGGGGTCGAGGAGCGGCTCGGGTCGCTCGTCCCCGGTGCGGAGATGGCCACCCTGAACATGGGGACCCTCAACTTCGGCGACGACGTCTTCGTGAACACCCGCCCCGACATCGTCCGCATCGCTGCGCGCATCCGGGAGATGGGGCTCGTCCCCGAGTGCGAGATCTACGACGCCGGGATGCTCGAGACCCTCCGCTGGATGCGCGAGAAGGGGCACCTCGGGCCCGGCTACCACGTCCAGTTCGTGCTCGGCGTGCCCGGCGGCATGTCCGGGACCGAGCGGAACCTCCGCTTCCTCGTCGAGGGGATGCCGGAGCCGGTGGACTGGTCGGTGGCCGGGATCGGCCGCTTCGAGCTGCCCATGGCGGAGGCGGCGCTCCGCCTCGGGGGGCACGTCCGGGTGGGGCTGGAGGACAACCTCTACGTCTCGAAGGGCGTGCTCGCGAAGGGGAACCACGAGTTGGTGGCGGCCGCCCTGCGCCTGGTGCGGGAGTCCGGGCGCACGCCGGCCACGCCGTCGCAGGCCCGCCGCATCCTCGGGATCGGCGATCGCACCGACGGCTGATGGCGCCCGGGCCCGGGGTTGGGTAGCATCCCTCGTGCACGGAGGGTGGACATGGGACTGAGGGAGTGGCTGGTCCGGTTCAGGCAGATGCACGAGCAGGCGAAGGCCGGGACGCTGCCTCCCGGCGATGCGGCCGCCTACCGGTCCGGACGCGACGAGCTGGCGCGGGCGCTCCTCGGTGCGCAGGTGGCCGCGCTGAAGGCCGGCGAGATCCCCCGCCAGATGGTGCGCGTGGCCCGCGCGCTCCAGGCCGACCTGGAGTGGAGCGTGGACCGCGTCCGGGTCGTCACCCAGGAGCTCTCGGCCGGGGGCTTCTCGGCCCTGCTCGCCAAGTCGCCTCCCACCGACGAGGAGATCAAGGTCCAGCTGCGGCTGCCCGGGGCGGACGTCGTCTCGCTGCGTGCGCGGGTGGTGGGAGCCCAGGTGCAGCCGGCCGCGACCCGGGTGTCCTTCGCCTTCCAGGGCATCGGGGCGGCCGAGCGGGAGAAGCTCGAGGTCGTGGTCTTCGACTCGGTTCTCGAGCAGATCAAGCTCTGACCCGCGCCGGCGGGGCGGCGCCGGGAACGAAGCGAGGGCGGCCCCGGGGCCCGCCGCCCCGGAACCGCCCTCCGCGCCCCACGCGCGCTGCGAAGCTACGACTTGGCCGGCTCTGCCGCCTTGGCGCCGAGGTCGAGGTCGACGTCCAGCTGGACCGACCACATCATCGTGGACATCCCCGGCTGCGTGTACTTGTTCAGGAAGAAGACCGGGCCGGTCAGGATGTCGATGGAGGGAGTGAAGTAGACCCCGATCCCCGCGGCGCCGGCGCTGAAGGCGTTGTTGCCGGTCTGGATGTCGGCGAAGAAGTTGAGCTTGTAGAGCCCCTTCAGGTCGAGGACGACGTCCGGCGTCGTGTAGGAGCCGATGAACCCGCCGCGGGTGACCGGCGCGCCGTCGACGTCGCTCCAGAGCGCGCCCACGCCGCCGGCGCCGTAGTAGCCGCCCACGGTGACGTTGCCGAAGAAGAAGGTCTTCCCGATCTCGGCGTGCAGGATGGAGAACTGGGTGGCCTGGTTGATCCCCACGCCGTAGATGCCGCCCGAGATGCCCGGGGACCACTCGGCGAACGAGCCCTCCGGCGTCCCGATCTTCGCGTTCAGCTGCAGCGCGCCGGCAGGGGAGAGGAAGACCGCGTTCTGCGGGCCCCAGTACGGGAAGAAGAAGTCGAGCCCGACCTCGGCCTGGATCTTCTCGAAGGGCAGCACGCCCATCGTGATGCCGACGTTGATGGGGTAGTTGGCCCTGTCGTTGAAGTACACGTCCATGCCGAGGTGCGGCAGGAGGAAGGGCTGGATGTAGGTCGTCGCCGGCGTCCAGAAGATGGTGGACGGGGTGGCCCAGGCACTCTGCGCGGAGAGCGCGATGGCGCAGGCGGCGAGGACTCGGACGATCTTCTTCATCGATGGTCTCCCTGGCTGGTGTCCGCGGAAGGCGGGCACGAAGTCTCACCTCGGGTCATTGCACTCCGCGTGCCGTCCTCGTGGACGGGGATTCCCGCGTGGTTCGCGCGCCGGCCGGGGGCGCCGGGCCGGGCCTGCGCGGCCGGCGGGCATCCCGTGCCTCCGGGCCGCGCATC
>DAOMFN010000252.1:0-4118 GCA_035429785.1 Anaeromyxobacteraceae bacterium | reverse complement strand
GCTCACCGCGGCTCTCCGGCCGGCGGCAGCTCGTAGACGCGCTCGCCGGGGCGGACGTAGCCGAGCTCCTCGCGGGCGGCCCGCTCCAGCGCCGCCGGGTCACCGGCCAGCGCCCGCGCCTCGCGGCGGAGCCGGACGTTCCTCTCCCGCAGCGTCTCGTTCTCCTCGGCGACGCGGCGCACCTCGGCCTCGAGCGCACGGTGCTTGCGCAACCCGGCGGGGTGCAGCGCCGACGCGGCCAGCAGGACCGCGAGGGCGCCGAGGTAGGCGACGAGCCATGGTTTCGCGAGCTTCACGACCCATGGCCAACGTAGCAGGGGGGTTCCGACCGTCCAGAAATCGGCCGGTAGCGCGGCCCCGGAGGTCGCCGCCCGCCCGGCACGCCGCCGGGGCGGTCAGCGCCGCTCGACCCGCTTCACGAAGATCTCGCCGGCGATCTCCGGGTCGATGGCCACGGTGGTCTCCCCGATCTCGAGGACGAAGGCCGGCGAACGCTGGTGCAGGTGCACCTCGCTGCCCGGCACCACGCCCAGCGCGGCGAGCTTGTCCATGCGGTCGTGGAAGCGCGGCGCGATGAAGACGATGCGCCCGGTCTCCCCGATGGGGAAGTGGGGCAGCCCGGTGACGAGCGGGCGCACCGCCTTGGACGCGGCGCTGCAGCACGGGCCCTGGGGAATGGCCTTCCCGTGCGGGCAGGTGGGGGGGTGGCCGAGGAGCGTGCACACCGAGTCGGTGGCCTCCGGCGAGAGGATGTGCTCGAACTCGCAGGCCTGGCTCTCGGCCGCGTTCTCGGAGAGGTCGAGCAGGTCGCGGAAGAGGCGCTCGGCGAGCCGGTGGCGCCGGACCACGCCGCGCGCCCGCTCCTCCCCTTCCGGGGTGAGCTGGACCTGGTCCCCCTCGAGCACGAGGAGCCCCATCGCGGCGAGCTCCTGGAAGTCGGCCGCGCCCGAGCCGGGAGCGTGGTCGCCGAGGCGGGCCGTCACGCTCCCGCGGTCGGCGCGACCGGACTCCGCCTCCGCGAACACCGCCTCGAGGATCTCCTCGGTCCTGCGCTTCTCCATCCCGCTCATCGGGGGGTCTCCCTCCGCCGGTCGAGCCAGTCCTTCAGCCTCCCCGCCCAGCCGGTCTCCTGGGGGAAGGAGTAGCCGCACGAGGGGCAGCACACCACCCGGCAGCCCTGCGCGAGCGGGCAGCTCGGCCGGCAACCCTGCCCGGCGGCGTCGAACGACGACCCGCACAGCGGGCACCGCTCCTCGCGTTGCACGAGCGCCGGCATCGCCACCCTAGAAGAACCTGCGCATGAGGAGGTTCACGACGCCGCCCACGCCGACCGAGAAGGGCAGCACGAAGGCGGCGATGGCGAGGCCGGTCTTCCAGCCGCGCTCCTTCAGGATCATGAAGAAGTTGGCCACGCAGGGGATGAAGAGCGTGACCGTGACGAGCGCCACGGTGACCTGGATCTCCATCACCCGGGTCATCGTGCCGGTGGACATGAACGGCTGGTAGATCTGGAAGAGGCCGGCGGCCGCGTAGTCCCGCCGCAGGAAGCCCAGGATGAAGGCGCTCGCGGCCTCCGCCGGCAGGTCGAGCACGCCGACCACCACCGGCGCAGCGGCCCGCTCCACCACCCCGAGCAGATGCGCCCGGTCGAGCCCCCACAGGAGCAGCGTGCCGAGCACGAAGAGCGGGAGCGCCTCGCGCAGGTACCACTCCATCCGGGCGAGCGTCTTCACGAGCACGTTGCCGGCCTGGGGGACCCGCAGCGGGGGCAGCTCGAGCACGAAGTCGGAGCCGCGACCGGGGATGACCCTGGCGGCGAGCCAGCCCACCAGGAACAGGACGACGACGAGCACCCCGGCGAACCAGAACGACGCCGCCAGCGACAGGCCCTGGAGCATGGCGAAGATGACGGCGATCTGCGCCGAGCAGGGCACGCCCAGGGCCAGCAGCAGCGTCACGATCACCCGCTCCTTGCGGGTCTCCATGATCCGGGCGGTCATGGTGGCCATCGTGTCGCACCCCAGCCCGAGCACCATGGGCAGGACCGCCTTGCCGTTCAGCCCCATCCACTTGAAGATCCGGTTCACCATCACCGCGAGCCGCGGGAGGTAGCCGGAGTCCTCGAGCACGCTGAAGGCCAGGAAGAAGGTGGCCACGATGGGCAGGACGATGGCCATGCCGTAGGCGAGCCCCATCGAGACGAGCCCGTAGCGGCCGACGAGGAAGCCGCCGGTCTCGCGGAACGGGACCCCCGCCGGGCCGACGAGGAACTCCTGGACCGCGCCGGCCGGCACGAGGAGCCGGACGAGGGCCTCGGTCCAGGGCACGACGTGGTCGTAGAAGACGGTGTTCTCGAGGAAGTCCACGGCGGTCTTCGCGCCGAACACGCCCACGAAGAAGTAGGCCGCCGCGAGGACGAGGAGCAGGATGGGGATGCCCGCGACGGGGTCGGTGGACCACGCGCCGAGCCTGCGCGCGAAGGCGCTCCCCTGGGAGACCGAGCCCCGCGTGACCACCTGGTCGTGCAGCCGGTCGGCGGCGGCGAGACGCTGGCGGGCCACGACGTAGCGCAGCGAATCCGGGTAGCGGGCGGCGAGCTCCCGCCGGACCTCGCCGATCCGGCCGCGGGTGGCCTCGGTGGTGCCGGCGGCCAGCCACGGGTCGAGCGAGTCGTCGCCGGCGAGCACCATGAGGGCGAGCGAGCGCCGGGAGAGCCTCCCCTCCGGGAGGAGCGGCTCCACGGCGGAGACGGCGGCCTCGATGGCGTCGTCGTAGCGGACGTGGAACGAGGAGGGGCGCGCCTCCGGGATCCGCTCGTGGAGCTGGGGCAGCCCGGTGCGCTGGACCGCGACGGTGGGGACCACGTCGACCCCGAGCGCGCGGGAGAGCGCGGCGGTGTCGATGCGGAAGCCCCGGGCGGCGGCCTCGTCGGCCATGTTGAGCGCGAGCGCGAAGGGCACGCCGGCCTCGGCGAGCTGGCAGGCGAGCAGCAGGCCCCGCCGGAGGTTCTTCGCGTCGCAGACCTGGAGGCAGACGTAGCCGGGCTCGCGCAGCAGGATGTCGCGGGTGACCTGCTCGTCCTCCGACATCGGGAGCAGGTTGTTCGTGCCCGGGGTGTCGAGGACGTGCCAGCGCAGCCCGCCGATCTCGGCCGAGCCCCGGGTGACCTCGACGGTCGTGCCCGGGTAGTTGGAGACCGTGACGTACTTGCCGGTGAGTGCGCCGAAGAGGACGCTCTTCCCGACGTTGGGATTGCCCACCAGCACCAGCGTGCGGGGGGCGGCCACGATCTCCTTGTGGTCGAGGGGCTCGCTGCGGGCGGCCGCGCCGGAGGGCGGCGGGGTCACGACCGCGCTTCCCTGGCCGGGACGGCGCCCCGGCGGCAGCGCTCGCAGCGCCCGTAGAGCTCCAGCTTGTGGCTGTCCACCTCGAAGCCGTGGCTCCGGGCGACGCGCCGCTGGAGCTCCTCGATCTTCTCGTTCTCGAACTCGACGATGTGGCCGCACCCGGTGCAGATGAGGTGGTCGTGGTGGGCGCGCCCGCTGGCCGGCTCGTAGCGGGTCTGCCCGTCGTCGAAGCGGCGGGGGACGGCGATGCCGCACTCGGCGAGGAGCTTCATCGTGCGGTAGACGGTGGCCACGCTGACGCGGGCGTCGAGGTTGCGGACCCGCGCCACCAGGCCGTCCACCGGCACGTGGCCGCCCATGGCGTAGAAGGTCTCCACGATCACGTCCCGCTGGCGCGAGTGCTTGAGGCCGCGCTCCTCCAGCCAGGCCCCGAGCTTCCGGAGCGCCTGCGCGGCCTCCTCGCCCCCGGGCTCCCCGTTCACCGCCGTGCCGCTCTTCCGTCGCGTCGCCATGTTGATAACGATTCTCATTATCCCATCCCCCGCCGGAAGGCAAGCGCGGGATGGGGGCGACCCTGCGCCTAGGGAGGGAAGGCCACGCCCCGCGGGGTCCAGTAGGCGCGCCAGCGTTCCGCGGCGCCCTCCCCGTCCCCCCCGGCGTCCAGGCCGGCCAGCGCCGTGAGCGAGGCCCGGGCCTGCCGCCGGACCTCCGGCGACGCGTCGTCGACGAGCGCGACGAGCCGTGGCACGTAGCGCCGGGCGTCCTCGGGGG
>DAOMFN010000251.1:0-4127 GCA_035429785.1 Anaeromyxobacteraceae bacterium | reverse complement strand
CTCACCCACGGATTGGAGGGTTCGGAGACGATGATGTCGTAACGCCGGTCGCCCGCGGCGAAGAAGCTCTTCGCGTCCTCGACGTACACCTTCCCCCGCGGGTCGGAGTAGGCCCGTTCGACCCGGGGCAGGAAGAGCCGGGAAGCGTCCACCATCTCGGGCTCGATCTCGATGGTGTCGACCCGTTCCAGGGCGCTGCTGCCGAGCAGCGTGTGGGTGGTGAGTCCCGACCCGAATCCGATGGCCGCCGCCGTCCGGGCCCCGGGATGGAGGGCAAGCGGCACGGTGCCGAGGAGCACCATGGTGGCCTCGTCCGGCTCCGGTGCGCGCCCCGGCACCATCATGAGGGTCGCGTCCGCCTTCCCGTTCGTCTTGATCATGCGGGCGCCGCGTCCCTCTGCGACGACGCTGACGGTGGCCGTCTTGCCGTCACGGTGGTGGATGACCTGGCGGTCCGGGCCGGACATGAGGTTGCCGTGCCGGTAGACGCCCGAGGCCATCTTCCGCACGTCCAGGTCGACGACGAGAAGGACAGCCGCCACCGAGGCCACGCCGGTGGCGGAGAGGAGGGCGAGGCGCGGCACGCGGAGCGCGCCGGCGAAGGCGAGCAGCGCCACGCCGAGGGCGACGTCGAGCGCAGCGCCTCCGGCAACGAGCCCCTTCAGGCCGAGGAGCGGGAGGCCGACGTGCACGGCCGCGAAGACCCCGGCGATCGCGCCCACCGTGTTCGCCGCGTAGACGGCCCCGATGCTCCGCTCCCCGTACCCGTCGCGGAGGAGCGCGCAGGTGACGAGGGGCAGCGTCATCCCGGCGAAGAAGGTGGCCGGCAGCATCACCGCGCCGGCGATGCCGTTGCTGGCCAGGTTGAAGAGGAGGTAGCCGGCATCGCTCCGCTCGAGGGAGCGAACCACCCACTGCATGAGGTCGAAGGTCAGGCCGTAGCCGGGCAAGGTGGCGACGGCGGCGATTCCCATCGCAACCTGGACGACCCCGAGCGTGCGGGCAAGCGACGTGGCCCGGTCGATGCGCTTGCGGATCCACAGCCCTCCCGCCGCGAGCCCCAGGATGAACGACGCGAGCATGAGCTCGAAGGCGTGAGTCGACGCCCCGAGCACGAGCGTCAGCATCCGGATCCAGCCGATCTCGTAGAGGAACGACGAGGCTCCCGTGACGAGCGCCACCACGAGGAAGGCGGCGAACCGGCGATCGGGGACCCGGGCCGCGGGTGCGGCCTGGGCCGACGGGTCGGCCACGCCGACGCTGGCGCCCGGTTCCCTTGCCAGGCCCCACACCGCCGCGGCCACCGCCAGGTTGAGGACCCCCGCCAGCCCCACCGTGCCCGGCAAGCCGAGCAAGCGGACGAGCAGGAATCCGCTCGCCAGCACGCCGGCCGCCGCGCCCAGGCTGTTCGTGAAGTACAGCATCGAGACCGAGCGCCCCGGCTCGTCGGGGAAGCGCCGGATCACCCCCGCCGTCATCAGCGGGAAGGTGGCTCCGAGCAGGATCGACTGGGGGAGAATCAGGAGCGACGCCAGCCCCCACTTGTAGGCGTCCACCGCGACGGGCCCCGGGAGCCGGGGCAGGACCGACGCGTAGGACCCCTCCACGGCAGCGAGGAAGATCGGGTGGAAGGCGAGGGCGGCGAGGCCCACGATCGCCTCCACCAGGGCGTAGGCGCGCAGCAGGTTTTCAATCCGGGCCGACTTCCGCCCGGCCAGCGCCGATCCCACCGCCATGCCCCCCATGAAGATCGCGAGGACGAGGGTCTGGGCGTAGGCGGCATGCCCGAGGAAGAGCTTCAGGTAGTGGGTCCAGATCGACTCGTAGATCAGGCCGGAAAAGCCCGACAGGGCGAAGATGGCGAAGAACGCGGTGCGTGTCGGCCTTCTCACGGGGCCCCCCTCGGCGCCTCCCGGTCCCGTTCCCGGACGGCCGAGGTTTCTACCATGTCCGGACGGCTAAAGTCCCTTGACACACGGGTGTTTTCCCCCTAAACGAGCGCATTCAGCCATCGTCCGAGCCGGGTGGGTCGCCGCCCGGCTCCACGTCTTTCAGAGACCCTACAGGTCGTACCGCGCGAGGTGCGCATGACGGGAGTTCGAGTCAAGGAGGGCGAGTCCTTCGAGAACGCCATGAAGCGTTTCAAGAAGGCTTGCGAGAAGGCCGGGATCCTCTCCGAGGTCCGCAAGCGCGAGCACTACGAGAAGCCCAGCGTGAAGCGGAAGAAGAAGGCCCTCGCCGCGAAGAAGCGGGCGATGAAGAAGGCCCGGAAGACCTGGTAACCGCCCATCCCCGGGAGACCCCCATGGCGCTCCGCGAACGGCTCGACGAGGACCTGAAGACCGCGATGCGGGCCAAGGACTCCTTGCGCATGAACACCGTGCGGGGGCTGAAGAGCGCCGTGAAGTACCGCGAGATCGAGCTCATGAAGCCGCTCGACGACGCCGGGATCGTGGGGGTGGTGGGGAGCGAGATCAAGCGGCGGCGCGACTCGGTGGAGCAGTACCGGGCCGCCAACCGCCCCGATCTCGCCGAGAAGGAGGAGGCGGAGCTCCGCATCCTCCAGGACTACCTGCCCCAGCAGCTGTCGTCGGCCGAGCTCGAGGCCAAGGTCGCCGAGGTCATCGCCCGCGTCGGGGCCCAGGGGCCGAAGGACATGGGTGCGGTGATGAAGGCGCTCCTCCCCGAGGTGCAGGGGAAGGCGGACGGCAAGGTGGTGAGCGAGCTCGTCAAGCAACGCCTCGCGGGGAAGTAGGCCCGCGGCGGGGCGCGACGGCGCGGATGATCCCGGATTCCACCATCGAGGAGATCCGGAACCGGACGGACGTGGTGGCGGTCATCGGTCGCCACGTCGACCTCCAGAAGTCGGGACGGACCTGGAAGGGCTGCTGCCCCTTCCACGGGGAGCGGACGCCGAGCTTCCACGTCTACCCGGAGGACAAGCACTTCAAGTGCTACGGCTGCGGTGAGTACGGCGACGTCTTCAAGTTCCTGCAGAAGCTCGAGGGAAAGGAGTTCCCGGAGGTGGTGAGGTCGCTCGCCGCGGAGGTCGGCGTGGAGATCCCGGAGGAGACCGTCGAGGACTCCGCCGAGGCCCGGCGCCGGCGCAAGGAGCGCGCCGAGGCGCTCGCCGCCTGCGACGCCGCCGCCCGCTACTGGCAGGCGCGGCTCTGGAGCCCCCACGGGGAGGCCGGACGGACCTACCTCGCCTCGCGGGGCATCTCCGAGGAGGAGTCGCGCCGCTTCCGGCTGGGCATCGCCGCCCCGGAGTGGAACGACCTGCCCCCGCGCCTCGCCCCGAAGGAGATCTCGCTCGCCTCGATCGACCGCGCCGGGCTGCGCGTGGAGAGCGACCGCGGCGGCTACGACCGCTTCCGGGGGCGGCTCATGTTCCCCATCGCCGCCCTCGACGGCAGCGTGATCGGCTTCGGCGCCCGGGCCATGGGGGACGAGAAGGGCGCGAAGTACATCAACACGCCGGAGACCGTGCTCTACAAGAAGAGCCGGGTCCTCTACGGCCTCGACCTCGCCCGCGAGTCCATCCGCAAGACGCGCCAGGCCGTGCTCGTCGAGGGCTACTTCGACGTCATCGGCCTGCACCAGGCCGGCGTGCGGAACGCCGTCGCCGTCTGCGGCACCGCCCTCACCCCCGAGCACCTCGAGCTCCTGGAGCGATGCGACTGCCGGGAGGTCGTGATCCTCTTCGACGGCGACCAGGCCGGCCTCGCCGCGCCGGCCAAGGCGGCCCAGGTGCTCCTGCCGTCGCCCGTCTCCGGGAAGGTGGCGGTGCTGCCCGCCGAGGGCGGCAAGGTCGACCCGGACGACTACGCGCGGGCGCACGGCAAGGAGGGGGTGGAGGCCCTGATGGCGGCGGCCGTTCCCCTCACCGACTTCCTCATCCTCCGGGCCGTCGAGCGCCACTGCCGGGGGGACGCTGCCGACGCCCCGGTCGAGTCGAAGCTCGCCGCCGTTCGCGAGCTCGCGCCGCTGGTGCGCCTCGCTCCCGAGGGGCTCGCCCGGTCCACCTTCGAGGAGCGCATCGCCCGCCGCATCCAGCTCGACCTGCAGGCCCTCCGCGACGAGATCCAGGGCCGCTCCCGCCCCGCCGGCGCCGCGCCAGGACCCGG
>DAOMFN010000250.1:0-4138 GCA_035429785.1 Anaeromyxobacteraceae bacterium | reverse complement strand
CGTGCACGAGCGGCCGGACCTCGCTGCAGGGCCGGCACAGCGCGTTGGGGAGCCCGGAGTTCCTGCGGGTCCGCCCGGCGACCGCCTTGAACACCGCCCCGCTCTGGACCTCGTCGCAGAGGATGCAGTCGTTGAGCCGCCCGTCCGGCAGGTGGTAGGGCTGGCCGAGGAGCTGGTAACAGATGCTCCGGCAGGCCGCCGCCGTGTTGGCCGTGTTGTACGCCCAGATCTGCGCGCAGGGGAGGTCGAAGCCGAGCGCCTGCAAGCAGACGACGTTGCCCTCGAAGTCGCCGAGGTTCCGGATCCCGCAGTCGCGCACCGGCTCGGTGAGGTCGTTCACGCCCATGTAGACCGCGAGGTTCTCGAGCGACGAGCAGACGCCGCAGTGGCCGAAGTGGGTGACGCTCGCCCCGGCGGCCCGGGCGGCGGCCTCGGACGCGTAGGTGACG
This sequence comes from Anaeromyxobacteraceae bacterium, assembly GCA_035429785.1. Taxonomy (GTDB): domain Bacteria; phylum Myxococcota; class Myxococcia; order Myxococcales; family Anaeromyxobacteraceae; genus CAIOAK01. The sequence continues at coordinate 3,689 of DAOMFN010000250.1, read as the reverse complement.
AGGGTGTACGGGCGGGGCGAGGCGCTGGTCGCCGCGGGAAGCACGCCGCAGACCGTGTCGAAGGGGTCGTCCGGCGGCGCGGGTGAGTCGTACGGGTTGGCCGTGAGCGGCGGGAACGGGTTCTCGAGCCTCCAGCCCGAGGCCAGGTCCGCGACGAAGGCCGCGGAGTAGGTGGGCGGCGTGAAGCTCACCCCGGCGCAGGCGCAGGAGGGCTGGCACTGGGCCGCGGTGAGCCCGGTCGCCGCGGCGGGCTGCCCGAAGAGTGCGGTGCAGGAGTCGCCCTGCGGCGTGGCGGTGCTCGAGCAGGCGGAGACCGCGGAGAGGAGGACGGCCGCGGCGACGGCGGTGCGCGTGGGGGGCATGATCGCCGGGAGACTTCCACGCCCCGTGTCGGTCCGCAAGGGCCGTTGCCGCCCGCCCGAAATGCGTTAGGTAGCGGCATGCTCACGGCCCTGCTCCTCTCCGCCGCGGTCCTCGGCGCCCCCCCCGCAGCCGAGGGCCCGCTCCTCGCCCAGTTCTCCCACCGCCCGGGCTTCGTGCCGGTGGGCGAGGTCTTCCACTTCCGCAAGTCGAACCTGGACGGATCGCAGCCGGCCATGGTGAGCGTGTACTTCGCCTCCCCGGACCGGCTCGACGTCCTCAAGGCCGAGTCGGTGGGGCGGCGGCTGGCGCGGGTGGAGGCGCGGATCGACTGGAGCGCCTTCTCCGTCGCGGAGCTCGTCTCCTGGAACGGGCTCGAGACCGGGCGCCCGGCGCGACAGGCCGAGCTCCGGCTCGATCCGGCGACGCGGGTGGTGGAGGTGCGCGCCGGCGAGGCGCGCGGCAGGGTCGAGGTCCCCGAGCTCCCGGTCGCGCTCTACAACTTCGACCTCCTGGGCGTGGCCGCCGTGTGGCCCCACCTCGTGCGCCCGGCGGAGCCGGTGCGGGTGGCCATCGTCGACCCGGTCTTCGGCCCCGAGGCGGCGACGCGCGGGATCCTGGAGTCGAAGGGGCTCGCCGTCTTCACCCCGGAGGCGGAGGAGGAGCACGGGGGGGTGCCCTGCCGGCGCTACGCGGTCTCCGGGCCCGCCTTCGGAGGACGGACCGGCACGCTGTGGGCGGACGCCCGCACCGGGCAGTGGGTCGAGTTCCGCCACCCGGTTCCCGACAACCCGGGATGGACCAGCTTCCGGCTCGAGCTCGTCGAGTGGGAGCGCAGGACGCCCGCGGAGTGGGAGGCCTTCGTGGACGGCCGGGTGCAGCGGGCCGCCGGCCTCGTCCGCGAGTTCGGGGAGGACTGATCCCGCGCCCCGCCTCCGCCCTCACGCCGGGATGGCGCGCACGGCCGCCTCGACGGCGACGAACTGCAGCCCCGCGGCCGCGATCACGAGGACGTGGAAGATCTCGTGGAAGCCGAACACCGTGGGGAAGGGATCGGGCCGGCGCGACGCGTAGATGGCCGCACCCACGGTGTAGAGCGCCCCGCCGCCCACGAGGTAGGCGAAGGGGCGCGGTCCCAGCGCCGTCCAGAGGTCGGGCAGGTAGGGCACGATGAGCCATCCGAGGAGCACGTAGAGGCCGGACCGGATGGTCTTCGGCGTCTGCGGCACGAAGACCACGACGAGCACGCCCAGCGCCGCCGCGAACCAGACGGCGGCCAGGAGCGCCCTGCCCCCGAGGTGGCCGATGAGCAGGCAGAAGGGCGTGTAGGTCCCGGCGATGAGGAGGAAGATCGCGGAGTGGTCGATCCGGCCCACGGTCCGGCGCACCGCGGGGTCGGTCCAGAACACCCGGTGGTAGGTCGCGCTCACCGCGAAGAGGAGCACGAGCGAGGCCCCGTACACCGCGGCCCCCACGCGTCCGGCCTCGCTCCCGGCGCGCCCCATGAGCCACCACGCCGCCGGGAAGGCCGCCAGCGCCGCGAGCAGGTGGGAGACGCCCCGGAGGAGCGGTCGCTGGCGCGGCGCGCCCCTCTTCGATCTTCCGTCCATCTCCCCTCCCGGCGCGCGGCCGAGCGAGGAGACTACCGACGCCGATCCGGAACCCACAAGGCGAATCGACCGGGCGCCCGCCGGGGAGCCTCGTGCTAGCCTTCTCTCCTCCATGGCGCGCCGGCACCGGCCCCTCGACACGCGGGCCCCCAGCATCGAGGCGTTCCCGGCGGCCCGGCCCGTGCCCGGGGCCCGCCTCACCGTGGTCATCCCCTCCTGGAACAACCTCCCGTGCCTGGAGCTCTGCGTGCGGTCGATCCGGACCCACTCGGCCTTCCCGCACCAGGTCGTGGTCCACGTGAACGACGGCTCCGACGGCACGCTCGCCTGGGTGCGGGCCCAGGGGCTCGACCACACCTGGAGCGCGGGCAACGCCGGCGTCTGCTTCGGGGTGAACGCCGCGGCCGCGCTGGCCACCACCGACCTCGTCGCCTACATGAACGACGACATGTACGCGTGCCCGGGCTGGGACTCCGCCCTGCTCGACGCGGTCGCCCGCATCGGCCACCCCCGCTTCATGCTGTCCGGCACGATGATCGAGCCGGGCGGGAGGACCCCGGGCAGCCTCCGGCCCCACGACTACGGCCGCGGCCCCTCCGACTTCCGGGAGGCGGACCTCCTCGCCGACCTGCCGCGCCTCGTCCGGCCCGACTGGTCCGGGGCCACGTCGCCGCCCACGGTCGTCCACCGCTCGATGTGGACGCTCGTCGGCGGCTACAGCGTCGAGTTCAGCCCGGGGATGGGCTCCGATCCCGACCTCTCGATGAAGCTCTGGCTGGCGGGCGTGCGGGACTTCGTGGGCGTGGGCGCGAGCCGGGTCTACCACTTCCGGCACAAGACGGTGGAGGGGCGCGGGCTCGTGCTGAACCAGGGCAACGACACCTTCGCCCTCAAGTACGGCTGGCCCATCAGCTACTTCCTCGGCGACGTGCTGCGCTGGGGGCAGGACCACGCGGGCCCGCTCCCCGATCCTCCGGGCGGGTGGCGCCGGGGCACGGCACGGATGCGGGCCTACCGCTACCGCCTCACCACGCGCTGACGGCGGCGGGCGCGGTCAGCGGCCGCGCCGCGAGAGCCCCGACGCGATCATCCCGGCCACGAGCGCCAGCGCCGAGACGCCGACGATCACGCGCCAGTCGTCGCTGCGCATGGCGACCCAGCCGGCGGTGAACACCGCGAAGGCGCTCACGCCCACGCCGAGCTTTCGCGCCAGGTCGCCGCGCGGCGGGCGTCCCGGATCGCTCACCGCGGGTCGCGCCGGGCGAAGGCGTCCTCGTCCCGCGCCTCCGCCGCGAGCTGCTCCAGCGCCTCGTGGGTGGCCCCGTCGGCCCGGAGCACCTCGCCGCGGACGTGGCCCAGCGCCGCCTCGGCGAAGTCGCCGATGCCGGCCATGTTCTCCGGGATCCAGAGCTTCGTCCCCGCCGGACCGGTCACGAAGAACCAGCGGGACACGCCGTTGTAGGCGAGCCGCTCGACCGCGGACCAGCCGATGCGACGGCGGCGGAAGGGGTCGATCCGCTCCACCCCGCTCTCGTCGACCCGCACCCGCATCGCCCGTTCGGCGAGCAGGAAGTACACGGAGACGCCGAGGCCCGCCACGACCGCGAGCGCCACCAGGGCCAGGCCGGCGGTTCCCAGCGAGTCCTTGCGGGCCGCCGCGCCCGCGACCACCGCCACCAGCACGGTGGGCCCGACCGCCATGGCGGCCAGGATCGCGTA
>DAOMFN010000249.1:0-4149 GCA_035429785.1 Anaeromyxobacteraceae bacterium | reverse complement strand
GCCTTGCCCGCAGGCGCCGACTTTGCTCCTTCCAGCGAAAGGCGACGCAGCCGCACGCCGAGGCGCGGCGATGATGCACCCACACGACGCGACCGTCGGCGAGAGGCAGCTCCGCGCTGTAATCGTTACGCCGCAGGCTCGCCTCGCGCCCCTCGACCCAGCGGGCCTCGCTCCACTCGTCGCAGGGGGCGAGCGACCGGCCGGGCACGTCGGCCACGAACGCGAAGTTCATGTGCAGCCCCTTCGAGCCGGCGAGGTGCTCCTCGTAGCCGATGAGGCCCGGGGGCGTGCCGTCCACGCCCAGGCCGGCGGGGAAGCGCCCTGCCAGGCCGGTCTCCTCGCGCAGCTCCCGGACGGCGGCCTCCAGCGGGGTCTCCCCGGGCTCGATCTCGCCGCCCACCGGAAGCCAGGTGCCGAGCCGCCGGTGCCGGACGAGGAGCACCGCGCCGTCGTTGCGGGCGAAGATGGCCACCGAGAAGGCGCGTCGGGTCATGTCGGGGGGTCAGGCCAGGAGGTCGCGGACGCCGGTGGCGACGAGGTAGGCGGTGAGGGCGATCATGACCACGGTGGTCGTCCAGGCGACGAGGTTGAACCAGCGGCCGTTCCGGTGCACCCCCATGAGCTTCTCGTCGTTGGCGAGCCGCAGCATGTAGACGAGCACGAAGGGCAAGAGCACGCCGTTCACGATCTGCGAGACCAGCATGATGCGGATGAGCGGCAGCCGCGGGACGAGCACGACTGCGGCGCCGACGACCACGATCCCGGTGAAGAGCCAGTAGAACTGCCTCGCCTCGCCCCACTTCCGGTCGAGCCCCGACTCCCAGCCGAACGACTCGGTGACGAAGTAGGCGGTGGAGAGCGGCAGGATGGCGGCCGCGAAGAGCGAGGCATTGAAGAGGCCGAAGGCGAAGAGCCAGGAGGCGTACTTCCCGGCGAGCGGCGCCAGCGCGAGCGCCGCCTGGTCGGCGGTGTGGATCTCCACCCCCTGCTTGTGGAGCGTGGCGGCGCAGGCCATCACGATGGAGAAGGCCACGATGTCGGTGACGATGCAGCCCAGCACCACGTCGATGCGGGTGTAGCGGAGCTCGTCCACGTCGATGCGCTTCTCGACCACGGCGGCCTGCTGGTAGAACTGCATCCAGGGCGCGATGGTGGTGCCGACGAGGCCGATGAGCATGGCCACGAAGGGGCCGTTGCTCTCGAAGTAGGGCGTGACCGCCGCCAGCGCCACCTCCCCCCAGTCGGGCTTCGCGAGCACCATCGAGATGGGGTAGGCGACGTAGAGCAGGCTCGCCACGAGGAAGACCTTCTCCACCACCCGGGCGCTCCCCTTCAGGACGAGGAACCAGACCCCGACCGCCACGAGGGGCACCGAGACCCAGGCCGGGACCCGGAAGATCTGGAGGCTCGCCGCCACGCCGGCGAACTCGGCGATGGTGTTGGCGACGTTGGCGACGACGAGCGCCACCGAGACCCAGAAGGTCGTGCGGACCCCGAAGTTCTCGCGGATGAGGTCGGCGAGCCCCTTGCCGGTGACCACGCCCATCCGCGCGCTCATCTCCTGGACCACGATGAGCGCCACGGTGATGGGGCCCAGCGTCCAGAGGAGCTTGGTCCCGAACTGGGCGCCGGCGAGGGAGTAGGTGGTGATCCCGCCGGCGTCGTTGTCGACGCTCGCGGTGATGAGCCCCGGTCCCATGACGGCCAGGAACAGGGCCACCCGGCGCCAGCGGCCCGGTCGGGCCTCGCGCCGCTCAGGCGGCATCGACCACCTCGGCCAGGATGTCGTCGACGGTGACCATCCCCACGAGGGAGCCGGCCCGGTCCACCACCGGCACGGAGAGCAGGTTGTACTTCGTGGCGGCGCGGGCCACGTCCTTCACCTCGGCGCCGGCCTCCACGGTGGCCGGCACCTCCCGGAGGAGCGAGGCGAGCGGGGTCGCGGGGTCGGTGGCCACGACGAGGTCCTTCAGGGTGACCATCCCGCGGAGGAGGCCCCCCTCCACGAGGAAGATCTCGTAGACGAGCGGCAGGTCGTCGGCCCGGCGGCGCACCTCGGCGAAGGCGTCGGCGACGGTGGCCGTGGGGGACAGCTCGACCACGTCGGGGGTCATGAGACCGCCGGCGGAGCGGGGGTGGTACTCGAGCAGCTCGGCGACCTCGGCGGCCTCCGGCTTCTCCATGGCCTCGAGCAGCTCGGCGCGGGTGTCGCCGGGAAGCTCGGAGAGGGCGTCGGCGGCCTCGTCCGGCGCCATCTCCTCGAGGATGTCGGCGGCCTTCTCCGGCGGCACGGCCTCGAGCAGCTCGGTGGCGACCTCGGTGGACGTCTCCTCGAGGGCGTCGGCGGCGGTCTCGACGTCGAGCCGCTGGAAGAGCACCTCGCGCTGGTGCCGGTCGAGCTCCTCCATGATCTCGGCCAGGTCGGCCGGGTGGAGGGAGGCGAGCGCCTTCTTCGTGGCCTCGACGCGCACCCGGCCGGGCGCGCTCTCGATGGGCTGGACGAGCTTCCAGGAGAGGAAGCTCTCGGCGCCGAGGTACCGGGCGCGGGGTCGGAGGAGCGAGACCACGCCGTCCACCGGCCGCTGCCAGCCCAGGCGGCGGACCAGGCCCCGGAACCCCACGTCCACGTGGGCCACGCGCAGCTGCCCCTTCGTCTCCAGGAAGTGGAGGTCGTTCACCCGGACCAGCTTCGCCCCCTCGATGTCGACGATCTGCCGGTCGAGAACCTCCATGCCGAGCCGCAGCCGGTCGGGGACCGGCGCCTCCGGCAGGGGCTGGAGGCTCGCTCCCGGGGCGAGCCGGACCGTCCCGTTGAGGGATTCGACCGCGGTCCAGGGGACGTTCCAGAGCTTCTTCCCGGACCGCACGACGACGGTCTCGACGGGAGGGTAGGGCTCGCCGCTCACCGCCACGAGGTCGGCGAGGCGGCCCACCGTCGTGCCGTCCGCGGCGACGACCTTCTTCCCGACGAGGTCGGTGAAGAAGAGGAACCGGAACTTCTCGGAGGGATGCTCCTGCATGGCCGCTCCCGGGCGTGGGGTCTCGCGCATCTACGCTCCGCCGGCCGGGCTGTCAACGCAAGTTCGCGGCCCTCGCGAGTCGTGCGGCGGCACGCCTGCCGACCTAGGGATCGGGGCGAGGGAGGGAGCCATGGCGGAACGATCGGGGCAGGGTCGGGGCGGAGCCGGGACGGCGCTCGTCACCGGGGCGTCGTCGGGAATCGGGCTGGAGCTGGCGCGCGGATTCGCCGCCGCGGGGCACGACCTCGTGCTCTCGGCCCGGAGCGAGGGGAAGCTCACGGCCCTCGCCGAGGAGCTGCGGGGCGCGCACGGCGTCGCGGTGCGGGTCGTGGTGGCCGACCTCGCCCGGCCCGAGGGTCCCGGGGTGCTGTACGACGCGGTCGAGGCGGCCGGGGTCCGCGTGGACGTCCTCGTGAACAACGCCGGGGTGGGGCTCCACGGCCCGTTCGCCGGGACCTCGCTCGCGCGGGAGCTGGAGATGATCCAGCTCAACGTGACCTCGCTGACCGAGCTCACGAAGCGCTTCCTGCCCGGCATGCTCGAGCGCAGGCGCGGCCGGATCCTGAACGTGGCCTCGACGGCCGGCTTCGTCCCCGGGCCCTTCATGGCCGTCTACTACGCCACCAAGGCCTACGTGATCTCGCTGTCGATGGGGCTGCGGGAGGAGCTGTCCGGCACCGGCGTGACGGTGACCGTGCTCGCGCCCGGGGCCACGCGGACGGGCTTCGAGGCCACCGCGGGGACCGGGGAGACGAAGCTCTTCCGCCGGCCCGGCGTGATGACCGCCCGGGACGTGGCCGAGGCGGGGATCCAGGGCACGCTGACGGGCAGGGACATCGTCGTCCCGGGCGCGTGGAATCGGGTCCAGGCCGCCGCCGCGGGCCTCGCGCCCCGCTGGCTCACCGCCAAGATCGCCCGCAGCCTGCAGGACCCGGCCGACGAGGGGTAGGGGCGGCGGCGCGCGGCCGGCGGATGCGCGCCGCGGGTCCCGCTCAGCGCCCCTCGAGCGCCGCGAGGTAGCGGCGGGTGCGCCGCTCCATGACCACGTTCAGGATGGGCAGGAGCGCCATCTGCCCGGGCACGGCGAGCCAGGCCAGCCGCTCGCCCGGGGGGGGGAGCAGCACGACCA
>DAOMFN010000248.1:0-4149 GCA_035429785.1 Anaeromyxobacteraceae bacterium | reverse complement strand
CCGCCCGTCCCGGTGGAAGACGTTGAAGGCCTCGAACGGGATCATGCGTCCGTCGGGCTGGACCATGTGGATGCAGGACTTCTTGAGCGCCCGGACGTCCAGGTTGGAGGCATCCATGAACTGGACGACGAGCACCCGGAAGACGTTCTCGTAGGAAAGCCCCGCCGCCTCCACGCGCGGCAGGCAGCAGAGCAGGTCCGAAAGCCGGCGGGCCTGGGTCTCCGGTGAGTGGTTCGTCGAGAACAGCGCGAAGAGTCGCTCGCGCAGCGCCGGGTCGCGCTCGAAGACGATGGTGTTTCGCGGCCCCGCCAGCAGGTCCTCCGGTGCGAGGAAGCGCGTGAGGGGAGTGACCTCGCCCCCCAGCTTGAGCGCATAGGCCATGGCCAGCGTGTCCGGGTTGCACGGCACGGGCAGCACGTCGGCGAGCGTGAAGAGGCCCGACTGCTCGGCCACGAGCCGGCGCACCCCGCTCACGGTCAGCCGTCCGGCCGCGACCCCCGGTCCCTCGGTCCGGCCAGCGTGCTGGACCGGCTGGAGGGTGACGCCGCGGACGCAGCGGAACCCGAGGGCGTGGCGGATGACGTCCCCCACCTCGCCGTCGTTGAGGCCCCGGGCCAGCGTCATCACCAGGGTGGTGGAGAGTCCGCTCGCCTCCAGCGCCGCCAGCGCCCGGGCGTGGACCTCGCGCAGGTCCGCGCCGCGCAGCGCGCGCAGGGGGCCCTCCTGGAGCGAGTCGAACTGGAGGTAGACCTCGAGTCCGGGGCCGTAGGAGGCGAGCCGCTCCACGAACGCGGGGTCGCGGCCGATGCGCAGGCCGTTCGTGTTGACCATGAGATGCCGGATGGGGCGGGCGCGCGCGGCATCGAGGATGGCGAAGAACTCCGGGTGGAGGGTGGGCTCGCCCCCGGAGATCTGCACGACGTCGGGGTCCCCCTCGCTGGCCACGATGGCGTCGAGCATCCGCTCGATCACCGCGAGCGGGCGATGGCTCCCCCGCTCCGGACCCGAGTCGGCGTAGCAGACCGGGCATCGCAGGTTGCAGTGGTCGGTCACCTCCAGGACGGTGACGCAGGAATGCTGCATGTGGTCCGGGCAGAGGCCGCAGTCGTAGGGACAGCCGTGCTCCATCGAGGTGGCGAAGCGGCGCGGCAGTTCCGGGGACTTCACGTAGACCTCGCGCGCCATCCGGTACCAGGCGACGTCGTCGGAGATCGGCACCCGCTCGAAGCCATGGGCCGGGCACCACTTCTCGAGCACCACCCCCTCCTCGCGCAGGAGCACCTTGCCCTCCGCAGGCCGCAGGCAGGTGGTGCAGATGGCGGTGGTGGTGTCATGGAACAGGTACGGCCGGTTCTGGCGCGTCATGGCGGAGGCTCCGGAGCGCCCGCCAGGTGGCGGGCGCGTAGAGGGCGAGAGCGACGATGCAGGTCCACTGGATCCCGGAGAGGCCGAGCGGCCAGCGGTGGGGAACGGGCTTGAGCGCGTCGACGAGGAGCCGCCAGGCCAGGTAGGCGCAGAGGAGCAGCCTGAATCGCAGTCCCGGGACCGGAGCGGCCCAGGCCCTTCCCCTGGTCGTGCAGAGCAGCGCGGCTGCGGCCCCGGCCCAGGCGATCTCGTAGACCTGCACCGGGTGCCGGTGAATTCCGTCGCCCTGGTCCACTCCCCACGGGAGGCCGGTGGGGAGGCCGTGGGTCGCGTCGTGAAGGCCTGCCAGGAAGCATCCGACGCGGCCGACGGCGAGGCCGAGCAGGATCGGACGGACGAAGAGGTCTCCCGTGGAGGCCGGCCAGCCGACGAGCCGCTTCGCCACCTCCGTGCCGACGAGGCCACCGAGCAGTCCCCCGATGATCGACCGTCCGCCGAGGATGAGCTGCCAGGTATCGGTCAGGTCCAGGGGCTGCGGCTGCTCCAGCCAGGCGACCGCCCGGTTGCCGAGCCCCGCGCCGAGCAGGCAGCCCGCCAGGATCCAGAGCGGCTTCCCGGAAAGCGGCGGCGGGGCTCCTGCGCGCCGGCGCTCGTTCCGGTAGGCGGCCGCACCGAGCGCGAAGGCCGCGCCCTCGATCGCCGCATGAAGGGCGTGCGCGCCCTCGGGAGTGGAGGGGAAGGGCGACATTCGGGGCTCACTTCGGCCCGTCGTCCCGATCGCCCGGAGAGAGGCGGGACAGGACGCGGCGGAGCCCGAAGGCCGCGACGAGCGACACCGCGGCCAGGGCACCTCCCGCGAGAGCGAACACGGGGCCGCCCCCCATGGCGAACTGGGCCAGCCCGAGGACGGCGCAGAGCCCCGACCCGAGGGCGAAGAGCGCCAGGACGACCAGGAGGAACATGGAGAGGATCTCGAGCACGGCGAGGTGCTCCCTGTCGGAGGGACGCGCTTCCCTCGGGGGTGCCACCCGGTCAGGCCCGTGTGACAGGCCCCGCGCCTATTCCAGTCCCGATCGGATGGCCTTCGCCTCCGCCAGGATGGGCTGGTCGGGTTCCGCCGCGCTCCACCCCGCCAGCAACCGATCGACCGACTCGAGGGCCTCTTCCCGGCGACCCAGCCGGTTGCTCGACCGCGCCACGAGCAGGAGGCTCATCGGGAACGCCCACGTCCTCCACATGGCGAGCGGCACGTAGAGGGCCTGGGATCGACGCAGCGCGTCCACCGCCCCTGCATCCCGTCCCGACTCGGCCAGGAGCTCCCCGTAGAGGAAGAGAGGCGCCACCCGCCAGGTGAAGGCCGGCGTGGCCGCGGAGATCCGACCCAGCTCGGCGAGCGCGGATTCCCGGTCCCCCTCCCGGAAGCGGATGAGGGCCTCCGTCGTCCGGGCCAGCGGCTCGTCGGCGGGGAGGTCGCGCACGAGGACCCGGGCGTGCTCGACGTCGCCCATCCACGCGAGGGAGACGGCGTGCTCGGCCGCGAGGTGGGGATCGATCCCGCGTGCAGCGTCGACCTCGCGCCAGACGGCCGCGGCGTCGCCCTGGCCGACGAGGAGATCGGCGCGCACGGTCCGGTAGACCGCGTCCCGCGCGACGGCGGGCTCCAGCCGCTCCAGCGCGTCGAGCACGGCCAGCGCCGCGTGCGGGCGGCCGCGATACGCCTCGATGGCGGCGAGCCCGTAGTGCCCCATCCTCCGGGACGAGGTCCCCGGGGAGGCCGCGAGGCGGCGGACGTCCGGCTCCACCCCGTCGACGTCGCCCGCGAAGACCCGGGCCGTGAGGAGGTCCTCCTGGGCCGATGGGCCGGCGCCGAGCACCACGGCGGCGCGGGCCGCCTCCACCGCGCCCGACGGGTCGCCCAGCCAGCCGCGGGCGAGGACGAGGGCGTGAAGCGTCGAAGGGCGCTGGTCCGTCTCCCAGCGCTCGACCCAGGCGCGGAGGTCCGCCTCCCGCCCGAGGGGACCCAGGCACTGGACCAGGCCGCCGAGCGCCCAGGCGTGGTCGGGCTGGAGCGAGATGGTCCGCTCGAACCAGGGGACGGCTTCCGCGAGCCGATCGCGATGCCGCAGGAGATCCGCGGCCTGGTAGGGGGCCTCGGGGTCCTGTGGCCAGATGCGGGACGCCTTCAGGTACAGGTCGAGCGCCTCGGCGTCGCGCCCGTCCAGCCGTGCATCCCAGGCGTGGAGGAGGGCCCGCTCCTTCTCCGGCAGCGCCACCCCGGCGCGCAGCGCGTGGTCGACGAGTGCACGCTGCTCGTCCCGGGAACCGCCGAACCAGTGGAGCCAGGTCGCGAGCCGGTAGGCGGCCAGGCCGAACCCCGGGTCGATCTCGAGGGCCTTGCGCAGCTCCACCGCGCAATCCTGCCCGTGGGCTGGACGGTCGGAGCACTCGACGCCCCGGAAGTAGTGGAAGAGCGCGTTCGCGCTCGACGTGGTCATGCCCGAGGCCGACGACGACCACGGCCACGGAACCGGCGACAGGAGCGCCCGCCGGACCCGACCGGCGACCGCGTCGACGAGGGAGGCGACCTCCTCGCGGGAAGGAACGGCCTCGCGGATCGGCGGGGCGAGGGGCGTGCCGTCGGCAGGATCGAGCGCCTCGAGCTCCACCGCCACGCCGCCGCGTTCGTGCACCAGGCGGCCGCAGAGCACCGCCCGGGCCCCGGCCCGGGACGCCGCGCGACGCGCAGCTTCGCACCCCAGCCGTTCCGGACCCCCCGCGAGGGCG
>DAOMFN010000247.1:0-4170 GCA_035429785.1 Anaeromyxobacteraceae bacterium | reverse complement strand
CCGCGCTCGGCGTGGCGGGCGTCGCGGTGGTGGATCGCAACGTGAGCCTGGGTTTCGGGGGCGTGCTCTGGGGCGAGGTGCGCGGGCTCGCCGAGCCGGGCGCGGTGGTGCAGGGGGCGATGATCGGCGTCGGGGGAGGGGACGTCCGCACCGGACACCTCCTCGCGATCGCGGAGGACGTGGCCCGGCGGAGCGTCGCGGGGCCCCCGGCCCTCCTGGAGGCGGGAGCATGAGCGGCGCGGCGCTGGAGGCGGTGCAGGGCGCGACCTGCCCGGCGGTGGACCCGGTGCTCCGGCCGGGGAACGGAAACTGCGGCGGGTGCGGCATGTCCACGGCGTTCCAGTTCCTGGCCCGGGCGCGGGAGGAGCGGCCCCTCCAGGTGGTCATCCCGGCCTCCTGCGCGGCGGTGGCGGTGGGGCAGTTCCCCTACTCGGCGATGGGCGTCCCCACCATCCTCTCCACCTTCGGCGCGGCGTCGGCGGTGGCCACCGGGCTCGCGCACGCGGCGCGCCTGAACGGCGAGGACACCCGGGTCGTCTGCTGGGCCGGCGACGGGGGCACCTACGACATCGGGATGGCCAGCCTCTCCGGCGCGGCCGAGCGGGACGAGGACATCCTCTACGTCTGCTACGACAACGAGATCTACGGGAACACCGGCGGCCAGCGCTCCTCGGCCACGCCCCACGGCGCGGCCACCGTGAACACGCCGCGGGGCAAGGGGGAGCAGAAGAAGGACGTGCTCGGCATCGTCGCCGCGCACCGCGTCCCCTACGCCGCCACGGTGTCGCTCGCCCACCCGCAGGACGCCATCCGGAAGATGCGCAAGGCGCTCGACCTCCGCGGCTTCCGGTTCCTGCACGTGCTCGCGCCGTGCCCCACCGGGTGGAAGTCGGAGCCGGCGCTGGGGATCGAGCTCGTCCGGCTGGCGGTCCGGTCCGGCCTCTTCCCGGTCGTGGAGATCGTGGACGGGCGCCGCACCACGATCAACGTGGAGCCCGACTTCTCGGAGGAGGCGCTGGAGCTCTACCTGTCGCTCCAGCGGCGCTTCCAGCGGTCGGAGATCTCGGCGGCGGAGCTCCGGCCGGCCATCGAGCGCAACTGGCGCGACCTGCGCGCACGCAGCGGACGGATCGTCCCGGCCGACCGGGAAGGCTAGGGGCCGGGCGCCCCGGGGAGGACGCGGTGCAGACCGACATCGGCATGCGGATCCGCAAGATGCGCGAGGCGCAGGACCTCACCCGCGACGACGTCTGCCGCATGGCCGGGCTCACGCCGGAGCGGTTGCAGGCCTTCGAGGAGGGGACCGAGGTGCCCTCCATCGGCGTCGTCATCAAGCTCTCGCGGGTGCTCGGCTCCAAGGTGGGGGGGCTCCTCCACGGCGGCGGGTTCGCCTCCGAGGAACTGACCGTGAGCCGGGCCGACGAGGCCCGCCCGGGCTTCGACCAGGGCGAGACCGAGCAGGGCTACACCTACCGCTGCCTCACCCGGCCGGGCACGCCCGGCCACGACATGGAACCTTTCCTCCTCACCTTCGACCCGGCGGTGGACGACGCACGGCCGCTCGCCCACGACGGCCAGGAGTTCGTCTTCGTCCTCTCCGGATCGATCGAGCTCACCTACGACGGCAAGCGCTGCCTGCTCGGGCCCGGCGACTCGGCCTACCTCGACGCGCGCCGCCCGCACCTCTTCCGCGGCATGGGGAACGCGCCGTCGCGGATGGTGGCCGTGGTCACGTCGGGCGGGTGATCCCGGCGGGCGCCGCCCGCGCCGGCGGCCCGGCGCCTCACGGCTCGAAGTAGGTGTAGTCCTTGCCGCGGAAGTTGCGGAACACCCACTTCTTGCCCTCGTGGCGCACCACGTAGTCGGGGTTCACCGGGATCTTCCCGCCGCCCTCCGGCGCGTCGACCACGAAGTGCGGCACGGCGAGGCCGCTCGTGTGCCCCCGCAGCGCGCGGATGATCTTCCGGCCCGCCTCGACCGTGGTGCGGAAGTGGCTGATGCCCTTCGCGAGGTCGCACTGGTAGATGTAGTAGGGGCGGATCCGCATGAGGAGCAGCTTGTGGTTCAGCTCGAGCACCGTCTTCGGGTCGTCGTTGACGCCCTTCAGGAGCACCATCTGGTTGCCGATGGCGCAGCCCCCGTCGGCGAGCTTGCGGGCCGCCTCGAAGGCCTCGGCGGTGCACTCCTTGGGGTGGTTGAAGTGGGTGTTCACGAAGACCGGCTGGTGGCGCCGCAGCATCCGCACGAAGTCGTCGGTGACCCGCTGGGGAAGGGTCACGATGTTCCGGGTGCCGAGCCGGAAGATCTCCACGTGGGGGATGGCCCGCAGCCGCCCCAGGATGTAGTCGAGCCGGTCGTCGGAGAGGGAGAGCGGGTCGCCGCCGGAGATGACCACGTCGCGGATCTCCGGATGCAGCGCGATGTAGTCGAGCCCGTCCTCCACCTGCTTCTTCGCCGCCGCCGAGGTGGGGTCGGCCACCTTGCGCTTCCGCGTGCAGTGGCGGCAGTACACCGGGCAGTTGTGGGTGATGTAGAAGAGCACCCGGTCCGGGTAGCGGTGGGTGATGCCCGGGACCGGCATGTCCCGCTCCTCGGCGAGGGGGTCGTCGAGGTCGGCCGCGGCGACGATGGTCTCGCCCATGGTCGGCACCGACTGCAGCCGGATCGGGCAGTGCGGGTCGTCCGGGTCCATGAGGGCCGCGTAGTAGGGCGTGATGCCCATGTGGAAGTCCTTCTCGGTCTCCACGGCCGCGCGCCGCTCGTCGTCGGTGAGCCGGATCACCTTCTCGAGCTGGTCCACGCGGGTGATGCGCTCGCGCTGCTGCCAGTGCCAGTCGTTCCACTGGGCGTCCGGGACGTCGCTCCAGACGGACCGCGAACCCGGGGGGAACCGCGAGGTCACCGCGGCCACGGGACGCGGGTCCGGGGGCGCCGGGCGGATGTCGGCGGTGGCCGGGCGCTGGTCGGCGGGCGGCGCGGCGGGGGCGTTCGGGTCGAGGATGCGGGGCATCGTGGACATGCCCACAATCTAGGCGGGGAAGGGTCGCTTCGCAGGTTTGACTTCGCTCCTGCCCGCCGGTAGCTTCCGCCCGCCCGCAACCGGCCGGGCCTCTCCGATGAACACCCACCGGACATCCTTCCCCGGCGTGCCCGACGCCGACTGGGGCGACTGGCGCTGGCAGCAGCGGAACATGCTGCGCGACGCGGCGGACCTCGCGCGCCTCGTGGAGCTCACCCCCGGGGAGCGGGCCGGCCTCGCCGGGGCGGTGGGGCGGTTCCGGGTGGGAACGACTCCTTACTACGCGTCCCTCATGGACCGGGAGAACCCCTGGTGCCCGGTGCGGATGCAGGTGATCCCGGCGGCCGGGGAGGCGGAGGTGGCCGAGGGGGACCTGCGGGACCCGCTCGGCGAGGACGACCGCCGGCCGGTGCGCTCGGTGGTCCACAAGTACCCGGACCGGGCGCTGCTCCTCGTCGCGGACCACTGCGCCACCTACTGCCGCCACTGCACCCGCCGGCGCATCACCGGGGGGGAGGAGGGGGCCTTCGACCGGGACTCCGTCGAGGCCGCCATCGCCTACGTCCGGACCCACCCCGGGGTCCGGGACGTCATCGTCTCCGGTGGCGACCCGCTCGCCCTGTCCGACGACCGGCTCTGCTGGGTCCTCGAGGAGCTGCGGGCCATCCCCCACGTCTCGGTCCTGCGGGTCGCCTCCCGCGCACCGGTGGTGAACCCGATGCGGGTGACCGACGCGCTGGCGGCGCGGCTCCGGCGGCTCGCGCCGCTCTTCGTGGTCACCCACTTCAACCACCCCAAGGAGTGCACCGACGAGGCCCGGGCGGCCTGCGAGCGGCTGGTCGACCGCGGCGTGCCGGTGGAGAACCAGACCGTGCTGCTCCGCCGGCTGAACTCCACCGCCCGCATCATCGCCGACCTGAACCGGCGCCTCCTCTCCTGGCGCGTGCGCCCCTACTACCTGCACCAGGGCGACCTCGCCGAGGGCACCGCGCACCTCCGCACCCCGCTCGCCACCGGCCTCCAGATCCTCGAGGCCCTGCGCGGGCGCGAGAGCGGGCTCGCCATCCCGCACCTCGCGGTGGACCTGCCGGGCGGGGCCGGGAAGGTGACGCTGGAGCCGGGGCGCATCCTCGGGCCCGGGGACCCGGACG
>DAOMFN010000246.1:0-4185 GCA_035429785.1 Anaeromyxobacteraceae bacterium | reverse complement strand
AAGCGGACGAACAGGCTTTTGCCTGGATTGTTCTGCACGTCGCCCACCACCCAGCTCGCGAGGCCGCGGCCGGCGAGCAGCTCGCGGGCGGCCGGGGCCGCGGCGGCGGGCAGGGCGACGACCAGGCCGAGCCCCATGTTGAAGGTCCGGTACATCTCTTCGGGGGCCACGCCTCCCTCCCGCTCGACGAGGCCGAAGATGGGCGGGAGCGTCCAGGTCCCGGCGCGGATCACCGCCCGGGTGCCGTCGGGGAGGTTGCGGGGCGCGTTGCCGGGGAGCCCCCCGCCCGTGATGTGGGCGACGGCGTGGACCGGGACCGCCTCCTGCAGCGCGAGGAGGTCGCGGGCGTAGATGCGGGTGGGCTCGAGGAGCGCGTCGGCCAGCGTGCGCCCGCCGAGCTCGGGCGGACGGTCGGAGAGGGCGTGGCGCTCGAGCAGGACCTTGCGGGCGAGCGAGTAGCCGTTCGAGTGGAGGCCGGTGGACGCCACGCCGAGCAGCGCGTCGCCCGGCCGCACCGCGCGCCCGTCGAGGATGCGGTCCCGCTCGACCACGCCCACCGCGAAGCCGGCGAGGTCGTACTCCCCGTCGGCGTAGAAGCCGGGGAGCTCGGCGGTCTCGCCGCCGATGAGCGCGCAGCCGGCCTGGCGGCAGCCCTCGGCGATGCCCTTCACGACCTGGGCCGCCTCCTCGGCGCGCAGCCGTCCGGTGGCGAAGTAGTCGAGGAAGAAGAGCGGCTCCGCGCCGGTCACGGCCACGTCGTTCACCGACATGGCGACGAGGTCGATGCCCACCGTGTCGTGACGCCCGGTGAGGAAGGCGAGCTTGAGCTTCGTCCCCACCCCGTCGGTCCCGGAGACGAGCACGGGGTCGCGCCAGCGCTTCACGTCGAGCGCGAAGAGGCCGCCGAAGCCCCCGATCCCGGCGAGGACCTCGGGGCGCAGCGTGGCCCGGGCCATGGGCTTGATGAGGTCGACGAGGCGATCGCCCTCGTCGATGTCGACGCCGGCGTCGCGGTACGTGGTGGCCATGCGCCCCCCTTACCGGATGCGCGCGGATGCCGCAAGGCGTCACCGGGCGGCCGCGCGCGCGTTGACACCGCGGAGCGGCGTCGGCTAAGGACGCAGCGTGGACACCGGGGAGTTGCTGCGCCGCTTCGGACGCGAGTTCCCTCGCGGCACGGTGCTCTTCCGCGAGGGGGACCCGGGCGGGGAGATGTACGTCGTCCAGCGCGGCAAGGTGGCCATCTCGGCCCGCGTGGGGGCGGTCGAGAAGCTCCTCACCACCCTCGGCCACGGCGAGTTCTTCGGGGAGATGTCGATCCTGAACGCCGCTCCCCGCTCGGCCACCGCCACCTGCGTGGAGGACTGCCAGCTCCTCGTCGTCGACGCCCGCACGTTCGAGGCCATGGTGCGGGCCAGCTCCGAGATCGCGGTCCGGATGATCCAGAAGCTGGCGGCGCGGCTTGCCGACGCGGACCGGCAGATCGAGAACCTCCTGCTCCGGGACGCCCGGGCACGGGTCGTCCACTACGTGTCCGGCGAGGCGACCCGCCACGGGAACGCGCCCTTCGCCCTCCAGCCGGACGAGGTGGCGAGCCGGCTCGACGTCGACCCCCGCCAGGTCGCCGACGTGCTGCGCACGCTGGAGCGATCCGGCCTGATCGCCGGGACGGAGGGGGCCTGGACGGTGCCCGACGCCGACCGGCTGCGCCACTTCCTCGACCTCCTCCAGCTCGACTCGCGACCGGGGAACCGCCCGTGAGGATCGAGGTCCTGGGCGCGGCCGGCGGCGAGCTCCCCGGGCAGGGGAGCACCTCCTTCCTGGTGGACGGCACGCTGGCGGTGGACGCGGGCGCGCTCACCTCCCGGCTCGGCCTCGAGGCGCTCGACCGGGTGGACCACGTCCTCGTCACCCACGCCC
Source organism: Anaeromyxobacteraceae bacterium (assembly GCA_035429785.1). Classification (GTDB taxonomy): domain Bacteria; phylum Myxococcota; class Myxococcia; order Myxococcales; family Anaeromyxobacteraceae; genus CAIOAK01. The sequence goes on along the minus strand of DAOMFN010000246.1, from coordinate 2,265 downwards.
ACCTCGACCACGTGAAGGACGTGCCGCAGCTCGCCGATCTCATGGTCGGTCGGCGGCGGCGCCCGGTGACGGTGCACGCCTCCCGCGAGGCGGCCTCGACGCTGCGCCGCTGCCTGTTCAACGGGAAGCTCTGGCCCGACTTCACCCGCATCCCCAGCGCCCGGAGCCCGGTGCTCCGGATCGTGCCCTTCCGCTTCGGGACCCCCTTCCGCGCGGGGCGGTTCACGGTCACCGCCGTGAAGATGCGCCACTCGGTGGAGACCGCCGGTTTCCTCGTCCGCCGCGGGCGGAGCGCCTTCGCCATCTCCGGCGACACCGGGCCCACCGTGGCGTTCTGGCGGGAGGCCGGCCGTGCGCCGGGGCTGCGGGCGCTCCTCGTCGAGGTGTCCTTCCCGTCCCGGATGCAGCGGCTCGCCGACCGCACCGGCCACCTCACGCCGAGGACGCTGGCCGGGGAGCTCGGCAAGCTGGAACGGGAGGGCGTTCCCGTATATCTGTACCACCTCAAGCCGGCCTTCCGGGCCGAGCTGCGCGCGGAGCTGGCCGCCCTGGGCCTCCGCGACGCGACGGTGCTCGACGGCGGCGAGACGATCACGGCGTGAGAAGTCCTCGCCCTGCAAGGTGACCATGGCCTGGTTCTCGAAGCGGCAGACCCTGAAGGCGCAGCCCTCCTCCGACAAGCCCACCGGCCCGGTGCCGGCCAAGAAGGGCGAGGGGCTGTGGACGAAGTGCGACGGCTGCGGGGAGGTCGTCTACACCCAGGAGTGGGAGGGCAACTGGAACGTCTGCCCGGGCTGCGGCCACCACGACGCGCTGCCGGCGCGGCGCCGGCTGGAGATGATCCTCGACCCCGGCTCCTTCGAGGAGCTCGACACCGAGCTCGTCCCCGAGGATCCGCTCGGCTTCACCGACGCGAAGAAGTACCGGGACCGCCTGAAGAGCACCTACAAGGCCACCGGGCTGCGCGACGCCTTCATCTCCGGGGTGGGGGAGATCACCGGCATCCCGGTCTCCATCGGCACCTTCGCCTTCGAGTTCATGGGCGGGTCGATGGGCTCGGTGGTGGGGGAGAAGGTGGCCCGGGTGATCGACCGGGCCTGCGAGCGGCGCACGCCCTGCATCGTCTTCAGCTCCACCGGCGGCGCCCGCATGCAGGAGGGCATCTTCTCCCTCATGCAGATGGCGAAGACCTCCGCCGCGCTGAACCGCTTCCGCCAGGTGCGCAAGCCCTACGTGTCGGTCATGCTCCACCCCACCACCGGCGGCGTCGCCGCGAGCTTCGCCTGGCTGGGCGACGTCATCATCGCCGAGCCCAAGGCGCTCATCGGGTTCGCCGGTCCCCGGGTCATCGAGCAGACCATCCGCGAGAAGCTGCCTCCCGGGTTCCAGCGCAGCGAGTTCCTCCTCGAGAAGGGGATGATCGACGCCATCGTCCCCCGGCTCCAGATGCGGGAGCGGCTGGCGCAGATCATCTCGCTGCTCGGCTAGGCCGGTCCGGGCGGGGCGCCGCCCCGGGGCGCGATGGGCCCGAACGACTACCTCGACACGCTCCGGCCGCTGGCCATGCGCTTCGGCCTGGAGCGGATGGAGCGCGCGCTCGACGCGCTCGGCCGCCCGGAGCGCGATCTCCGCATCCTCCACGTCGCCGGGACGAACGGGAAGGGTTCCACCTGCGCCATGGCGGCGGAGGCCCTGCGCCGCGCCGGCCACCGGGTCGGGCTCTACACGTCGCCGCACCTCGTGCGGTTCCACGAGCGGATCCAGGTGGACGGGCGCCCCATCGACGACGCCACGCTCGCGGCCCGCATCGAGGAGATCCGCCGGGCCTGCCCCTGGCACGAGCGGGAGGGCGACGACCGGCTCACCTACTTCGAGTTCGCGACGCTCGTCGGCCTCCTCCACCTCACCCGGGAGCGGGTGGACGCGGCGGTGGTCGAGGTCGGCCTGGGCGGACGCTTCGACGCCACGAACGCGGTCACCCCGCTCGTCACCGCCGTGGCCCGCATCGGCCTCGACCACATGCAGTTCCTCGGCGACCGCGTGGACGCCATCGCCCGGGAGAAGGCCGGGATCTTCAAGCCGGGCGTCCCGGCCGTGGTGGCCCGCGCCCAGCCTCCGGAGGCGATGGCCGCCCTGCGCGACGAGGCGTCCCGGCGCGGGGCCCCCTTTCACGTGGCCGGGCCCGACTGGCAGGGCCCGGTCGCGCTCCACGGCGTCGAGGAAACGCAGCGCGAGCTTCTTGTCGAGCTTCTTGAACTCGGAAAA
>DAOMFN010000245.1:0-4202 GCA_035429785.1 Anaeromyxobacteraceae bacterium | reverse complement strand
CTGGTGGGGAGCGGCCGCCGCCGCGGTGCTCCTCCCCTGGAACGTGCTCGCCGTGCTGCGTGTCGACCTTGCCCCGCCTCTCGCGGTGCTCGTCTCCGACCTCGGGCCTGCGGCGCTGCTGGCGCGGGCGGCCTGGCTGCGCAGGGACTGGCGCCGGAAGGGCGGAGCGCGGCTGCGCTTCGACCGGTTCCCCTTCTTCCTCGGCGAGCCGTTCGAGGCGGCGCTGCTGCTCACCCCCGACCTCCCCTCCGACGGCGTGGTGGAGGTCACGCTCGCCTGCCGGGAGCGGCGGCCGCAGGACGGGGACGCGGGCGCGTGGCGGGAGGAGGAGGTCTACCGCTCGACGCAGGTGTTCCTGCCCGCCGGCGAGACCGCCGTCGCCTTCGAGCTCCCGGCGCCCGAGCGGGAGCTGGGCACCGCGCTCTCCGCCCCCGAGGCGCGCCGGTGGGAGCTGCGGGTGTCGGGGCGGTCCGGCGCGACCGTGGAGGAGTGCTTCCCGGTGCCGGTCTACGCGCCCCCGGTGGACGGCGAGGCCGCCGCCGGTTAGGCGAGCCCCGTACCGCCTCCTGGAGGTCCGACGTGGCCGATCTCGACGTCCTCGGAATCGCCGGCAGCCTGCGCCGCGACTCCCACAACCGCGCGCTGCTCCGCCTGGCCCGGGAGATCGCGCCCCCCGGCATGGCCATCCGGATCTGGGAGGGGCTGGGCGCGATCCCGCTCTACGACGGGGACCTGGAGGAGCGGGGCATGCCCGCGCCGGTGGAGGAGATGGCCGGCGCCATCCGGGCGGCGTCGGCGGTGCTCGTCGTCACGCCCGAGTACAGCCACTCCATCCCGGGGGTGCTGAAGAACGCGCTCGACTGGGCGGCGCGCCCGCCGGGGAAGTCGCCCTTCCGGGGGAAGGTGGTGGCCGTCACCGGCGCGTCGCCCGGCGCGCTGGGAACCGCGCGGGCCCAGATGGACCTGCGCCGCGTGCTCGCGGCCATGGGGGCCATCGTGGTGCCCGGGCCGGAGGTGCTCGTCTCGCAGGCCGACAGGAAGCGCGACGCCTCCGGGGCCTTCGCCGACGAGGGCACGCGGAAGTTCCTGGGGCGGCTTCTCGAGGAGCTCGCCGCCTGGACCGCGCGGTTCGCCGCGTAGCGAGCCCCGGCTCCGTGGCGGCCTGGGTCACCGGCGATAGAACCCCGGGATGTCCAGCTGGCACGACCTGGGTCCCGTCGAGTCGTTCTCCCGGCCCCTGACGCCGGTCACGGTCGGAAAGGTCCGGTACGCGGTGACCCGCCAGGGGGACCGCCTCTCCGTGATCTCGGGGGTCTGCAACCACGTGGGCGGACCGCTCGGGGAGGGGCGATGCGACGGGGAGTACGTGGTCTGCCCGTGGCACGGGTGGAAGTACCACGGGACCACCGGGCGCGGGGAGCCGGGGTTCGAGGCCGACGCCGTGCCCCGCTTCGAGACCCGGGTGGAGTCCGGACGTCTGCTCGTCGACCTCGACTCGGCGACGCCGAGGAAGAGGGGACCGCACGAGCCTCACCCGCTGGCCCGGAATCCCGAGAGGGCGCCGGGGCCGATCCGGGTGGTCGGGATCTCGACCACGAACATGGACCCGAGGAACCCCCGCTACTCGACCTCCGACGCCCTGCTCGCCGTGGCGACGTCGCACGCGGAGACCGCGCTGGGCGCGGAGACTCGCACGATCCGGCTGGCCGAGCTCACGTTCCGGCACTGCGAGGGCTACTACTCGAAGAGCGCGCGGGCCTGCACGTGGCCCTGCTCGATCACGCAGATGGACCCCGAGGACCAGCTCGACCGCGTCTACGAGGCCCTGGTGCACTGGGCGGACGTGTACCTCGTCGCGACGCCGATCCGCTGGGGGGCCGCGAGCTCGCTCTACTTCAAGATGGTGGAGCGGATGAACTGCATCCAGAACCAGGTCACCATCGCCAACCGGGTGCTCCTCCGGAACAAGGTGGCCGCCTTCATCATCACCGGCGGACAGGACAACGTGCAGGCCGTCGCCGGATCGATGATGGCGTTCTTCGGCGAGATCGGCTGCCAGTTCCCCCAGTTCCCGTTCGTGGCCCACAGCCGGGGCTGGTCGGCCGAGGACATGGAGCGCAACGTCGAGTCCGTCATGAAGAGCGCGGAGCTGCGGGAGGGCGCGCAGATGCTGGCCGCGCGAGCCGTCGACGCCGCCCGTGCGCTCGTCGCCCAGGCGTCCGCACCCGGCGTGATCGCCCGGGGTGGCCGGAAGGCGCACGCGCTCCCGGGCGACGACGGGGCGCCGGGGCGCGGGCCCCGGGGATGACGGGCCCGGGACACGCGATGACGGTCGCGCGGCCGGGATGGACGCCTACTTCCCGGGCCGCGCCGCCGCCCGCCTCGCCAGGATCGCGAGTTCCTCTTCAGGGACCGCCTTTACCGGCTGCTCGTCGAGGACCGCGTTCATCTCGGCGATGGTCGCGTCGAAGGGGGCGGACGTGGTCATGTCCACGCCGGCCGCCCGCAGGAGGTCGACCGGGTACTGCGAGCCGCCCGCCTTCAGCATGGCCAGGTAGGCGTCCCGGCGCGCCGTGGAGCCGGTCCCGGCCTCCTCCCGGATCCCCCTGGCGAGGGCCGTCGAGGCCACCAGGCTGGTCGCGTACTGGTAGACGTAGAAGTCCAGGTAGAAGTGGGCGACGAAGGCCCACTCGGCGCCCACGAGGTCGTCGACCTGGACGACGCCGTCGCCGTGGCCGTAGTGGTCCCGGGCGATCCGGAGGTAGAGCTCGCCCAGGTTCTCCCCGGTGAGCGGCTCCCCGCGCTCCACCTTCTCGTGGAAGGCGAGCTCGAACTCCGCGAACTGGGCCTGCCGGAAGAGCGTGGCCCGCACGTGCTCCAGGTAGCTGCCGAGCAGGGCGAGCCGGGTGTCGTCGTCCCGGGCGCGATCGAGCATGTGGTGGAGGAGCAGGTTCTCGTTCAGCGTCGACGCGACCTCGGCCACGAACGTCGGGTAGTCCGAGGTCGCATGGGGCTGGCTCGCGTGGGCCAGCGCCGTGTGCACCGAGTGGCCGGACTCGTGCGCGAGCATGGAGACGTCGTCGTACAGGCCGTTGAAGTTGAGGAGCTGGTACGGGTGGACCCCGTAGACGCCGTTGGAATAGGCACCGGCCCGCTTTCCCGTGGAGGGAAGGAAATCGGTCCAGCGGCTCTCGTAGCCGCGCTTCAGGACGCCCACGTACTCCTTCCCGAGCGGCGCGAAGGCCGCGAGGGTGATCGCCTGGGCCTCCTCGGGCGTGAACCGGAGGTCGACGCTGCCCACGAGCGGCACGTAGAGATCCTGGTAGCGGAGCACGGGAAGCCCGAGCATGCGACGGCGCAGGTCGAGGTACCGGTGGAGCGTCGGGAGGTTCCGGTGCACGTCGGCGAGCAGTTGCGTGTAGACCGTGGTCGGGATGGCGTTGCGGAAGAGCGCCGCCTGCAGGCAGGAGTCGAACTTCAGCACCTTCCGGCTGAAGACGTGGGCGTTGGTCTGGGCGTAGAGCGTCGCGCCCAGCGTCCGGGAATGGCCCTTGAGCGCCCCGAAGAAGGCCTCGAACGCCCGGTCGCGGTCCGCCCGGTCCCGCGACGCGCGGTGGAGCGCGAACGCGGCCGGGTCCATCCGGACCTCCTGGCCGCTCGAGAGCTTCACGGTGGGATACGGCAGGTCGGCGTTCACCAGGATGGCCGCGGCCGACTCGCCCGCGGACCGGAGGTTGCCGGTCTCCGCGACGATCCGCTCCTCGGCGGGGGAGAGCGTGTGCGGACGCCAGCGGAGCACGTCCTCCAGGTAGAACCGGTAGGGCGCCAGCCGCGGCTCCTCGGCCACGAACGCGCGGACCCGGGCCGGGTCGAGGGCGAGGATCTCCGGGCGGACCCAGGAGGTGGCGGCAGCGAACTGGACGGCGACCTGCTCCGCCGCCTGCCGCATCTCGAGGGGCCTCGCGGCGCGCGTGTCCTCGTCGGAGAGCGCCGCGGCGTAGAAGCCGAGGCGGCCGAGGTCGGCGGCGAGGCCGTGCATCTCCTCCAGCGCCGCGGCGAGCGCCTGGGGCGAGTCGCCGAGGTGCCCCCGGTGGGCCGCGAGGCCCGGGACGCGCCGCGCCAGCGACTCCCGCGCCGCGGACCAGGCCGCCTCGGAGGCGTAGAGATCCGCGAGGTTCCACCGGTCCTTCTCTGGGACGTCG
>DAOMFN010000244.1:0-4248 GCA_035429785.1 Anaeromyxobacteraceae bacterium | reverse complement strand
GCACGTCAGGCGCCTGGGGTGGCCCCGGCGCGAGCCGCCTCCGCAACCGGCGCCGCCCGTGTCGCTTCGTGGCATCGGTGTGGTGCGGCGCCAGACGGCCGCCTCGAGACCGAGCGGTGAGGACCAGCGGCCCCCGCGACGCGGGCTCACCCCGGGCGCCGGCACCGAGCTACTGGACTCGAGGGCCCTGCCGGCTCGCCGCCCAGCGACGAGACCCTCACGGCGCACCGAGCTCGGAAACGTGCCTCCCCAGGATCTCCTGCAGCGTCGCCAGGTCCGGCCGCCGCCCGAGCGCCTCGCGCACGTAGCGCAGCGACGCCGGGATGGAGGGCAGGAAGCCGGGGTTGCCGCGGACCCGGTCGATGAAGACGAAGCGCCCGGCGTCCTTCAGCTTGCGCTGCACGGTGAGCAGGTCGAAGCCGGCCCGGAAGGCGACCGGGTCGAGCCGGGGGCCGCCCTCCGCCTCGAGCCGCGCGAGGTAGCGGGCGATCATCCGGTCGACGAGCGCCGGAGGCAGCTCCACGTAGCTGTCCCGGAGCAGGGCGACGAGGTCGTACTGGCGCGGCCCGAGGAGCGCGTCCTGGAAGTCGATGACCGCCTGCTCGCCCCCCGGGAGCACCATGAGGTTCCGCGACTGGTAGTCGCGGTGGGTGAACCCGCGAGGCTCGGCGGCGAGCGCGTCGGAGATGGCGTCGAACGCACGGTCCACCTCGGTGCGCTCCGCCGGCGCGAGCGCGGCGCCCTTCCAGGCCTCGAGCAGCCACTCCCGGAAGTGGTCGAGCTCCCAGCGGTACAGCTCCCGGTCGAAGCCGCGCCCGAAGGCCACGCAGGACGGGTCGGGCTCCCGCTCCGCCCGGGCCCGGAGCCGGGCCAGCTGGTCGATGGCCCGCTCGTAGAGCGGTTCCGCCGGATCGCCGGCGAGGAGCCGCGTCTCCAGCATCTCGTCGCCGAGGTCCTCGAGGACCATGAGCCGCTCGGGCGCGAGGAAGGCGTGGATCCGGGGCACCCGGACGCCGGCCCGCTCCAGGTACCGCTGGACGTTCACGAAGGGGTCCTCGGGAGGGGGGCCGCCGCTCGTCACCTCCTCGGGACCGCCGCCCGCGGGCATCACCATGACGACCCGGGAGCGGGGCGGCGTGCCCACGCGCCAGTAGCTCCGCATCGAGGCGTGCCCGGCGAGCCGGCGCACCGGCCACGCCGAGGCGTCCTCCCCCGAGGTCCGGGAGACCGCCTCGCGCACCCTCGCCTCCACCGCCTCCACGCGCTCCGTCACCACCCGCTCCTCCCCGCCGGCCCCGTGGCGCGGCGCGTTGACACCCCATCGCGTCGAATCCTATAAGCGCCGCATGTCCTTCCACGCCGACGTTCTCTCGGCCATCGGCCGCACGCCCCTCGTCCAGCTCTCCAAGGTGATCCCGGCCGGGAGCGCGACGGTGCTCGCCAAGCTGGAGTACATGAACCCCGGCGGCTCCATCAAGGACCGCATGGCGCTGCACATCCTCGAGAAGGCCGAGAGGGCCGGCCTGCTCCGCAAGGGCGGGGTCATCGTCGAGAACACGAGCGGGAACACCGGCGTGGGCCTGGCCGTGGCCGCGGCCGTGAAGGGCTACCGCTGCATCTTCACGATGCCGGACAAGATGTCGAAGGAGAAGCAGGACACGCTGAAGGCCTTCGGCGCCCAGGTGGTGGTCACCCCCACGAACGTCCCCGCCGACTCGCCGGAGAGCTACTACTCCGTGGCGCGGCGCATCGCCGCCGAGACCCCGAACAGCTTCTACGTGAACCAGTACCACAACCCCGACAACGTCGAGGCCCACTACCTCTCCACTGCGCCGGAGATCTGGGAGCAGGTCGAGGGGCGGATGGACGCCTTCGTGGCCGGCATCGGCACCGGCGGCACGATGTCCGGCTGCGGCCGCTACTTCAAGGAGAAGGACGCGCGCATCCGCAACGTCGGCGTGGACCCGGTGGGCTCGGTCTACTTCTCGATGTGGAAGACCGGGAAGCTCTCCGAGCCCCGCGTCTACAAGGTGGAGGGCATCGGCGAGGACATGATGTGCGGGGCCATGGACCTCGCGGTCCTCGACGACGTCCGGCAGGTCACCGACGCCCAGGCCTTCACGATGGCCCGGCGGCTCGCCCGCGAGGAGGGCATCTTCGCCGGCGGCAGCTCCGGCGCCGCCGTCCACGTCGCGGCGCAGGTGGCCCGCGAGCTCGGGCCGGGCAAGGTGGTGGTGGTGCCGCTGCCCGACACCGGCCGCGCCTACATCTCCAAGTTCTTCTCCGACGAGTGGATGCGCGACAACGGCTTCCCCCTGGAGAGCGGCGAGTCGGTCGCCGGCGCCACCGTGTCCGACGTGCTCGGCAAGCGCCGCGGCGGCGTCATCCACGCCCGGCGCACCGACAAGGTCGAGGCGGTGGTGAAGCTCATGCGCTCGAACGACATCTCGCAGATGCCGGTCGTGGACGACGAGGGGCGCACCGTGGGGATGATCCACGAGTACGACCTGCTCAACTTCCTCATCGAGGGGAAGCACCGGCTCTCCGAGATGGTGGACCCGCTCGTCCAGCCGCTGCAGGGCGTGGTCGCGCTCGACACCCCCATCGCCCGGCTCCGGGCCATCTTCAACGACGACAACGTCGCGGTGGTGAAGGAGGGCGAGAAGGTGACCGGCATCCTCACCAAGATCGACCTCATCGAGTTCCTCGGGGAGAAGCTCAAGTGAGCGCGGAGGACGGCGCCCGCTTCGAGACCCTCGCCATCCACGCCGGCCAGCGCCCCGACCCGGTGACGGGCGCGGTCATGACGCCGGTGTACCTCACCTCGACCTACGCCCAGTCGGCGCCGGGGGAGCACAAGGGGTACGAGTACTCCCGCACCCACAACCTCACCCGGAACGCCCTCCAGGATTGCTTGGCCGCGCTCGAGGGGGCACGCCACGGGCTCTGCTTCGCCTCCGGCCTCGCCGCCACCGACGCCATCCTCCACCTCCTCGAGGCCGGCGACCACGTCGTCTACTCCGACGACGTCTACGGCGGCACCTTCCGCCTCTTCGACAAGGTCTTCCGGCGCCACGGCCTCGGCTTCACCCCCGTGGACGCCTCGGATCCGCGCCGCGTCGAGGAGGCCATGACGCCGGCCACGCGGATGGTGTGGCTGGAGAGCCCCACCAACCCGATGCTGAAGATCGTGGACCTCGCCGCGGTGACCGCCGTGGCCCGGGCCCGCGGGGCCATCACGGTGGTGGACAACACCTTCGCCACCCCCTACCTGCAGCGCCCCCTCGCGCTCGGCGCCGACCTCGTCTGTCACTCCACGACGAAGTACCTGAACGGCCACTCCGACGTGGTCGGCGGGGCCGTGCTCACCTCGAACGGCGAGCTCTTCGAGCGGCTGCGCTTCCTCCAGAACGCGGTCGGCGGGGTCCCGTCGCCGATGGACTCCTTCCTCGTGCTCCGGGGGGTGAAGACGCTCCACGTGCGGATGGAGCGGCACCAGGAGAACGCGCTCCGGCTCGCCCGGTTCCTCGAGGCGCACCCGCAGGTGGAGCGCGTGACCTACCCCGGCCTCCCCTCCCACCCGCAGCACGCGCTCGCGGCCCGCCAGATGCGGGGACCGGGCGGGATGCTCACCTTCGTCGTCCGCGGCGGGCTGCCCGCGGCCCGCGCCTTCCTCTCCTCGCTCCGGGTCTTCGCGCTCGCCGAGTCACTGGGCGGGGTCGAGAGCCTGATCGAGCACCCGGCCATCATGACCCACGCCAGCGTCCCCGCCGCGACGCGCGCCGCCCTCGGCATCGACGACGGGCTCGTCCGGGTGTCGGCGGGCATCGAGAACGTCGACGACCTCGTCCAGGACCTCGAGCGCGGCTTCGCCGCCGCCCGGGCCGTTGCGGGGTAGGATTCGCCTCCATGAGCCTCCTCTCCCCGCTGACCCTGCGGTCGGTCACCGTCCGCAACCGCATCGGGATGTCGCCGATGTGCCAGTACTCCGCCGTGGACGGCCGGGTCGGCGACTGGCACCTCGTCCACTACGGCGCACGCGCCGTGGGGGGCGTGGGGCTCGTCGTCGTCGAGGCCTCGGGCGTCGAGGCCCGCGGCCGCATCTCGCCGGCCGACGTCGGCATCTGGGAGGACGGGCAGGTGGAGCCGCTCGCCCGGCTCGCCCGCGTCGTCGCCTCCCACGGCGCCACGCCCGCCATCCAGCTCGCGCACGCCGGCCGCAAGGCCAGCGTCCGGGCCCCCTGGGAC
>DAOMFN010000243.1:0-4267 GCA_035429785.1 Anaeromyxobacteraceae bacterium | reverse complement strand
GGGCTCAAGCCTCCCTCTCCGTTCGATGCTACACCAAGCTCTCGGTCTCCCCAAGGATCCGGGCCTCCACTCCTGCCATCCTAACCGGCCGTCGGACCCCCCGCATCGTCCGGGTCCGCTCCGGCCGGGCGGCCCGGCCCGTCGCTCACTCCTCCGACAGGCGGGCGAGCGCGTCGGCGAGTTCCCGGGCCGAGCGCCGCAGCGCGGCGGGGACGTCCCGCTCCGCCTCGCAGGCGTCGGCGAGCCGCCCGGCGATGGCGGCGATGCGCTGGAGACGCTCGCCGGCAGGAGGCGGCGGCGGCCGCGGCGCCGGGCCGAAGCGCTCGGCGATGCGCCGGCTCACCTCGGCCTTTCCCACCTCGCCGTCGATCACGGCCTCCCGCATCTCCCCCCAGGCCGACCGGTCCATCCTGCCCGCGGCCTCGGCCCGGGACAGGACCTCGATCACCTCGAAGGGCGGGGCCGAGCGGGACTCCCGGGCGCGGGCCAGCTCCGGCTCGTGCTTCTCCAGGAACCCGTAGGACAGGGCCAGCTTCTCCGCGGTGCCCCGCCGGAGGAAGAGCTCCTTCGCGCAGTAGTCCTCGAAGCTCGCGTGCCCCCACTCCTCCCAGGAGCCCTCGCGCCGCACCTGCGCGAGCATCCGGGCGAGGTCCACCCAGGAGGCCTTGAACCGCCGCGCGCTCTCGAGCACCTTGCGGCGCAGCGATCCCTCCGGCAGCTCCCCGATGCGGGCGTCGAGCCTGGACACCGCCGCCGATCCCACGTGGCGATCCTCCTTCCCCGCTCCCGGGCGCGATGGCGCCGGCGGCGCGGGCGTGCGAACGTAGCACGGCGTGGAGCGGCGACGGTACGCGATGCGGATCGCCTACGACGGCGGGGCCTTCCGCGGATTCCAGCGCCAGCCGGGGCTGGCGACGGTGGAGGGAGCCCTGCTGGCGGCGCTCCGGCCGCTCGGGATCGAGCCGCGCCTCGAGGTGGCGGCCCGGACCGACGCCGGGGTGCACGCGATCGCGCAGGTGGTGAGCTTCGCGGCGCGGGCGGCGCTCGATCCCGCGGCCCTGCGCGCGGCGGTGAACCGGGGCACGCCGGAGGCCCTCCTCTGCCTCGACGCGTGGGAGGCGGACCCCTCGTTCCACGCCCGCGCGAGCGCCGTCGACCGGACCTACGTCTACCTCGTGGGCTCCCCGCCGCCCCCTTCGCTCGCCGGCCGGGCGTGGGAGCTCCCCGACGCCCGGGGCTTCCCGGGAGTACCGGCGCGGGAGCTGGACGGGGCGGCCATGGCCGAGTCGCTCGCCGCGGCCGTGGGCGAGCACGACTTCGAGGGGTTCGCGCGCCCGGGCGAGCAGCGGGGGACGGTGCGCACGCTGCTCCGCGCCGAGGTCGAGCGGGCGTCCTGGGCCCCGCTCTGGGCCATCACGCTCACCGGCCGCGGGTTCCTCCGGGCCATGGTGCGCAACCTGGTGGGGACCGCGGTGGCCGCCGGGCTCGGGACCTGCCCGCCCTCCCGGATCGCGGAGATCCTCCGCGACCGGGGGCGTTACCGCGGGGTCCGGGCGCCGGCCTGGGGGCTCACCCTGGCGGCGGTGAGCTATCCCCGGGGTGCCGTGCCGGCTCAGGTCGACTGTGCGTCGGAGCCCGCGGTGGCGTCGCCGTACTTGGCGAGCAGGTCGGAGACCGCCTCGCGGAGGTAGTCCGACTGGCGGATCCGGGTCGACCGGGCCAGCCGGCGAAGCCGGGCGGCGAGTTCCGGGGGCAGCCGGACCAGCATGGGCTCCAGGCGGGCGGACTGACCCCCCATCATGGGGATCTGGGGGATCGTTCGGGGCATCTCGATCGGTCTCATGTAGGTCAACGCCTCCCTCTAACTACGTTTGCCTACACGCTACCACCCGATACCAAGAGGTCAAAATAATCATCAAAAAGCAAAAATCGCTTCAATCGCCGGCAGCCCTCCTCACGCCCGCCACCTCGTTCATTCGGCCTGACCGGAATGGCTCGAGGTCGAGCGCGGCCACGCGGAACCCCGCTGCCCGCACGGCCTCCGCGAGCTGCTCCCTCCGGGCGAACGCGTGCTCCATCTCGTCGGCGGCGACCTCGAGCCGCCCGACGTCCCCGTGGTCGCGAACCCGGAACTGCCGGAGCCCGTACGCCCGCACCGCCGCCTCGGCGGCCTCGATGCGGGCCAGCCGCTCCGGGGTGACGGGAGTCCAGTACGGGATGCGCGACGCGAGGCAGGCCATCTGCGGCTTGTCCCACGTGGGCAGGCCGTAGGCCTCGCTCCAGGCGCGCACCTCCTCCTTGCCGAGCCCGGCCTCGGCGAGCGGCGAGGACACCCCGCGCTCGCCAGCCGCGCGGTGGCCCGGCCGGTGGTCTCCCCGGTCGTCGGCGTTGAATCCGTCGAGCACGACCGCGAGCCCGAGCCGCACCCGCTCCGCCTCGCAGAGCCGGTAGAGCTCCGACTTGCAGAAGTAGCAGCGCTCGGGAGAGTTCTCCTGGTAGCGCGGGTCGTCTCCCTCCCGGCTCTCCACCACGACGTGGCGGGCGCCGAGGCGAGCGGCCAGCCGTGCCGCCTCCTCCCGCTCGGCTTGGGGCACGCTCGGCGAGTGGGCGGTGAGCGCCACCGCGCGATCGCCGAGCACCTCCCGCGCGACCGCGAGCACCAGGGTGGAGTCCACTCCCGCCGAGAAGGCGACGACCGCGCCCCCCGTCCGGCGAACCGCCTCGCGCATGCGGTCGAAGCGATCACGGGACCGCTGGCGCAGGAGCGCCCGGTCTTCCGACGAACCCGTCATGGGGGGATCCTAGCGGCGCTTCCCCTTCGGTGCCGCCTTCGACCTGCCCTTCGCCGCGGGCCGGGAGCCTGCCTTCGCGGCGGCCCGGGCCGCCGGCTTCGCCGCCGCCTTCGAGGCCGGCTTCGCGGAGCCCTTCGGCGCTTCCTTGGCCGGCGCCGCCTTGGCCGCTCCCTTGCGGGGCTTGAGGCCGCCCGTGAGCAGCGCGAACTCGGCGGGGGTGACGTACTTCAGGTCGACGAGCTTCTGGAAGAGGCGTCCCAGCGCCGCGTCGGGGCGCTCCTGGTCGGTGCGGATCACGAGCTCGGCGTGGGCCGGCGGCTCGTAGGGGTCGTCGATGCCGGCGACGTTCGTGAGCTCGTGGGCGAGCGCCTTGCGGTACATCCCCTCGGAGTCGCGGGCGAGCAGCGTCTCCATCGGCGCGTCCACGAAGACCTCGACGAAGCGCCGCACGTCGCGCCGGACCGCCTCGCGGGCCTCGCGGAACGGGGAGAGCGAGGCCACCACGACCACGGCGCCGTGGCGGACGAGCATGCGGGAGACGGCGCCGATGCGCCGCACGGCCGTGTCCCGGTCCTCCTTGGACACGCCGAGCCCGCGGGTGAGGATGTCGGTGGCCGCATCGCCGTCGATGACGTCCGCGGGGCGCCCGGCGGCGGCGAACCGCTTGCCGAGCTGGGTCGCGAGCGTGGTCTTGCCCGCGCCCGTCATCCCGGTGAGCCAGACCACGAACCCCGTCCCGTGCTGCTGATCCATGCGCACCCTCCCCGGTTCACCGACCGCGAATGGCGCAATATACCGGAACCCGACGGAGAAATCGCCGGCTCGGAAGGGACGCGACTTCGCTACGCGTGACGGTCGCCCGACGCGCCGCGCCAGGGAGCGGGCAGCGGACCGGCGTCCTCGAACCGGTCGCTGGCCCACCGGAACATCCTGATTTTCAATACTTTTCCGCCCCGCATGCCGATGACCAGCCAGGCGGCGCCGGGGACGACGGGCCGGCCGTCGAGCAGCGCCTCGTCGCGATCGATCCGGGAGAGCCGGGCTGGGCCGTCCACGTGGGAGTGGTAGACCGCGAGGACGGCCCGCCCGCTGGCGCGCAGCCTCCGGGAGAGCGCGAGGTGGCCGGCCGGGTCAATCCGGTAGGCGTTCCGGGGGTCGCCGGGGGGGCCGCCGGCCGACCCGACGACGTTGCGCACGGGCACCACCTCGGCGGCCCCGGCCCCCCCCTCGACCACGAAGCCGCACGCCTCGCGATCCGGGCCGGCCTCCGCGGCGTCGGCGAGGCTCCGGGCGAGCTCCGGTCCAGCCCAGGCGGGGAGCACGTCGCGTCAGGTCCCGCCGGCGGAGGCTCCGCAGGCGCAGCCCGGCTGCCTCACCGTCGGACGGACGAGGGGCGTGCCCCGGAAGATCTCGATCCGGCGGGCGGCCGGCTCCTGCGCCGCACCCGAGACGAGCAGAACGAGCTCGAGCGCGGC
>DAOMFN010000242.1:0-4288 GCA_035429785.1 Anaeromyxobacteraceae bacterium | reverse complement strand
CGGCGGTCCGGTTGACGAGCGGCGCCCCGAAGACCGACCGGGCGTCGTCCGGCCGCCGCGCGCCCCCGGAACCTGCCCCCACACCGTAACCGCATCCCGCGGCGACGACGCACGCCGCCGCCAGCGCGAAGGCCCGCGACGCCAGGGCCGGTCCCGGGCGCCTCATACCACCACGAAGTTGATGAGGCGCCGGGGGACGAAGACCACCTTGCGCACCGTCTTCCCGGCGAGGTGGGAACGGACCCGCTCCTCCTGCTCGGCGAGCGCCCGCACCTCGGCCTCGCCCGCCGCCACCGGCGCCTGGACCTCGCCGCGCAGCTTGCCGTTCACCTGGACGGCGATGGTCACCACGTCGGCGGCCACGAGCGCCGGGTCCCAGCCCGGCCACGGCGCCTCGGCGAGCAGCTGGTCCCGCACCCCCGGCCCGAGCACCTCGTGCCAGAGCTCCTCGGCCACGTGGGGCGCGAAGGGGGAGAGCAGCGTGGCCACCGCCACGAGTGCCTCGCGCACCGCCGCCCGGTCGGCGTCGGTCGCGGGCTCGAGCGCGTAGAGCTCGTTCACGAGCTCCATCAGCGCGGCGATGGAGGTGTTGAACTTCAGCTCGCCCTCCAGCCCCTCGGTCACCCGCTTCAGCGTGCGGTGGGTGCGGCGGCGGAGCTCCAGCGCCGGGCCCGCGGCGTCGGCCAGCAGCCGCTCCGGCACCTGGAAGCAGTCCTGCCGGGCGTGGAAGATGCGCCACACCCGGGAGAGGAACCGGAACATGCCCTCCACCTGCTCGTCGGACCAGTCGATGTCCTTCTCCGGCGGGGCGGCGAAGAGCATGAACATCCGCATCGTGTCGGCGCCGAAGCGGTCGACGATGGGGCCGGGCTGCACGACGTTGCCCCAGCGCTTCGACATCTTGCGCCCGTCCGGGCCGTTCACGATGCCCTGGGTGACGAGCCGCCGCACCGGCTCCTTCTCGAAGACGAGCCCGAGCTGCTCCATGACCCGGTGCCAGAACCGGAAGTAGAGCAGGTGCATGACGGCGTGCTCGGGCCCGCCCACGTAGACGTCCACCGGGAGCCAGCGGCGGGCCTCGTCCTGCCCGAACGGGCGCGCCGCGTCCCGCGGGGACAGGTAGCGCGCGTAGTACCAGGACGAGTCCACGAACGTGTCCATGGTCTCGGTCTCGCGCCGGGACGGCTTCCCGCAGACCGGGCAGGGCGCGTTCACGAACTCCGGGACCTTGGCGAGCGGCGGCTCCCCGGTGCCGGTGATGATGGCCTGGGGCGGGAGCGCCACCGGCAGGTCGGCGTCGGGGACCCCCACCGCACCGTGGTCGGGGCAGTAGATGATCGGGATGGGCGTGCCCCAGTAGCGCTGGCGGCTCACGCCCCAGTCCCGCAGGTGGTACTTCACCGACGCGGCCCCGAAGCCGCGCTCCTGGGCGATGGCGGTCATGCGCCTGCGGGCCTCGGCGCTCCCGAGGCCGCCGAAGGGTCCGGAGTCGTGGAGCACGCCGTCGGGGGTGAACGCCGCCTCGAGCACGTCGCCGGGCGGGATGGGCTCCCCCTCCCCCGGCTGGATCACGACCCTCACCGGGAGCCCGTACTTCCGCGCGAACTCGAAGTCGCGCTGGTCGTGGGCCGGGACGCTCATCACCGCGCCGGTGCCGTAGCCGGCCAGCACGAAGTTGGCGATCCAGACCGGGACCCGCTCGCCGCTGTAGGGATTCACGGCGTGCGCCCCCGTGAAGACGCCCTCCTTGGGCGCGCCCTCCCCGGTGCGCTGCTCGGCGTCGGTGCGCGCCATGCGGTCGACGAAGGCCTGCACCTCGGCCCTGCGGTCGGGCGTGGTCAGCCGGGCGGTGAGCGGGTGCTCGGGCGCCAGCACCACGTAGGTGCAGCCGAAGATCGTGTCGACCCGCGTCGTGAAGACCCGGATGGCCTCGCCCGCGCCCTCGACGACGAAGTCGACCTCGGCCCCCTCGCTGCGGCCGATCCAGTTCCGCTGCATCGTGGTGATGCGCTCGGGCCACTCGGTGAGCCCGTCGAGGCCGGCCAGCAGGTCGTCGGCGTAGTCGGTGATGCGGAAGGCCCACTCCGGGATGACCTTCTCGACCACCGGGGAGCTGCAGCGCTCGCACAGGTCGTCGTCCACCACCTGCTCGTTGGCGATGACGGTCTGGCAGCCGGTGCACCAGTTCGCCTTCCCCTGACGCCGGTAGACGATGCCCTTCTCGAGCATCCGCAGGAAGAACCACTGGTTCCAGCGGTAGTACTCGGGGTCGCAGGTGGCGAACTCCCGCTCCCAGTCGAACGAGAAGCCGACCCGCTTCATGTCCTCGCGGAAGGAGACGATGTTCTCCCGGGTGCGCTCGGCGGGGTGGCGCCCGTCCTTGAGCGCGGCGTTCTCGGCCGGGAGCCCGAGCGCGTCGAACCCCATCGGGTGCAGCACGTCGTAGCCGCGCATGCGCAGCATGCGGGCGAGCGCGTCGCCGATCGTGTAGACCCGAGCGTGCCCCATGTGCATCGCGCCCGACGGGTACGGGAACATCTCGAGGACGTAGCGCTTCTCCGCCCCGGGACGCCGCCCGGCCCGGAACACCCCCACCTCGTCCCACCGCCTCTGCCAGCGCGGCTCGATCGACCGCGGCTCGTATCGCTCGTTCATGGATGCCATGGAAGCCGGCGATATTACCGCGCCAAGGCGATTTTGCACCTGCGCGATCCGCCGGGGCCCGGGGTATCATGCGCGCCACTTTCCACCGGGAGACCCGACCGACATGGCCGAGAACGTCTACGTCGCCGACATCGCGAAGCACGATGGTCAGGAGGTCACGCTGCACGGCTGGCTCCACGGGCGCCGCTCGTCGGGCAAGCTCCACTTCCTCCAGGTGCGCGACGGGACCGGCACCATCCAGTGCGTGGTCTTCAAGGGCAACGTGACGCCGGAGGCCTTCACCGAGGCCGATCACCTGCCCCAGGAGACCGCGCTCGCCGTCACCGGGCTCGTGAAGAAGGAGCCCCGCTCCCCCATCGGCTACGAGATCGACGTCCGCTCCCTCGCGGTCCACGCGCGCCCGTCCCGCGAGTTCCCCATCGGCCACAAGGAGCACGGGGTGGCCTTCCTCATGGAGCAGCGCCACCTCTGGCTCCGCTCCCAGCGGCAGAACGTCATCCTCCGGGTCCGCCACACGGTGGAGAAGGCCATCCGGGACTTCTTCGACCAGCGCGGGTTCACGCTGGTGGACGGCCCCATCTTCACCCCGAACGCCTGCGAGGGGACGAGCACCCTCTTCGAGGTGCCCTACTTCGACCTCGGCAAGGCCTACCTGACCCAGTCGAACCAGCTCTACATGGAAGCCGCGGCCATGGCGCTCGGCAAGGTCTACTCCTTCGGCCCCACCTTCCGGGCCGAGAAGTCGAAGACCCGCCGGCACCTCACCGAGTTCTGGATGGTGGAGCCGGAGGTGGCCTGGCTCGACCTCGACGGCGACATGCGCCTCATGGAGGAGTTCGTCTCCTTCGTCGTCCAGACGGCCGTCGCCAAGCACCGCGACGAGCTCGCCCGCGTGCTCGAGCGGGACGTGGCCCGGCTCGACGCGGTGAAGCCGCCCTTCCCGCGCATCACCTACACCGAGGCGGTGGAGGTCATCCGCAAGGCCCAGGAGGCGCAGCGCGCCGCGCTGCCCCCCGAGGAGGTGGCGAAGCTGCCCCCCATGATGACCTGGGGCGACGACATCGGCGGCGACGAGGAGACGCTCGTCGCCTCCGCCTACGACCGGCCGGTGATGGTGCACCGCTACCCGGCGGCGATGAAGGCCTTCTACTTCAAGAAGGACCCGGCGAACCCCGACGTGGCCCTCGGCTGCGACGTGCTCGCCCCGGAGGGCTACGGCGAGATCATCGGCGGCGGGCAGCGCGAGGACGACCTCGCCACGCTCGAGGCGGCCATCGACCACCACACGCTGCCGCGCGAGGCGTTCGAGTGGTACCTCGACCTGCGCCGCTACGGCTCCGTCCCGCACGCCGGCTTCGGCATGGGCGTGGAGCGCTGCGTGGCCTGGATCTGCGGCCTGCACCACGTCCGGGAGACCATCCCGTTCGCGCGCATGACCGAGCGCATCACCCCGTAGCCGGCTCCACCCGGCTCGAGGGGCGCTCCACCGCGAGCGACACGCCCACCTCGCGGGCGGCCGCCTCCAGCGCCGGCGCGAGCGCGCGGGGATCGCCGAGCAGCACCTGCCGCTCCAGGCCGGCCCCGGAGGCCGCCTCCACCCAGGCTCGCGCCGCCACCGGGAGCG
>DAOMFN010000241.1:0-4289 GCA_035429785.1 Anaeromyxobacteraceae bacterium | reverse complement strand
GGCGGGGCGCGTGGACCAGACCTACCCCGCTCTGGCGCCCGGCGAGCCTCCAGGCGCGGGACGGCTCGACACGCCCTACGCGCGCGACCCGGCCGATGCGCGGCGGTTCACCACCCGGGTCCCGTCGGCTCGCCGGGCCCGGCTGTCGTTCCGGGTGGAGAGGAGGCTCGCCGGAGCCGCCCTCCTCGAGGTGCGCCTGGAGACCGGGCGCACGCACCAGATCCGGGTGCAGCTCGCCGAGGCGGGCTGGCCGATCCTGGGCGACGCGACCTACGGGACGCCGTCGCCGGCCATCGGGCGCCAGGCCCTGCACGCCTGGAGGCTCGCCTTCCCCCGCCCGGACGGGGAGGGGACGGCCCGCGTCGAGGCGCCGCTGCCGGCCGACCTGGTGCGCGCGCTCGCCGTCACGGACCGACGGTGACCGGGATCGGGCCGGCCACGGCCTGGCCACCCCGGAGGTCGAGCGCCACCACCCAGAGCTGGGCCACCTGGCCGGGCGCGACGTTCGTGCCCTCCAGGACCACGGTGGTGTCCGTGCCGGTGGTGATCCCGTCGGGGATCGTCCCGGCGGTCGTGTAGAAGTAGCCGGTCATCGTCTCGGTGGTGGTCGAGCCCGCGGCGTCGACGTAGGTCTGCACGCTGGCCGGGTCGATGAGCAGGCGCACCGGGAGCGAGCCGTTCACCGGGAGCGGAGGCAGCACGGCGCCGGGGGCCCAGGTCACCCCGCCGACCTGCACGCCCAGGATGACCGGGGGGAGGTTCGGGTCGGGCGGGGCCTGGCGCGTCCACTGGGGGAGCTGCAGCACGGCGTCGCGGGTCGCGTCGCCGGTGGTGACGCGGTAGCGGAAGACGGGCTGGATGACGTCCGGGACCTGGGCGGGCGGGGTGGACCCGGTCCAGCCCAGGCAGGACTGGATGAGCTGCGTGGGGTTCAGCGTGACCTCGGCGCCCGTGCCCGGGACCTCCACCTCGCACTGCGGGACGGCGCACGCGTAGGCGGCGACCGCGCCGGCGGTGAGCGGGCAGAAGCTCCAGCGCCGGTCCACGACCGCCGAGCCCGGCGGGACGTACTCGGTCGCGCGGATGGTGACCGACTGGCCGGGGGCGAGCTCGAGCGGGTCGGCGACGAGCGCCATGACCCGCAGGCCGAGCAGGTCGCTCTGGGGGGAGAAGTCGTTCATGCAGCCGGACGCGGACAGCGCCAGGGCGAGCAGGGCTGCGGCGGTGGCGCGGTTCATCACCACTCTCCCTTCAGCCCGAGGATGGGCAGGATGGGCAGGCCGGTCGTGGGGGTCTTCTCGGCGTAGTCGAAGTTGTACGTCCAGCCTTCCTGGTTCTTCCGGTTCGTCACGTTCTGGGTGTCGAGGTAGAGCGTCAACGTCCAGTCCTTGAAGACCCAGGTCTTGTCCACGCGGAGGTCGAGGGCCCAGTAGGTCGCGAGCCGCTCGGAATTCGTCTCCCCGTAGACCGGCACGTAGACGCCGGTGGCCGAGTCGAAGACCGAGCTCTCCACCGGCGTGTACGGGTTGCCCGACACGAGCCGGAAGCGCGCGCCGGCCGACCAGCCGCGGCCGAGCTGGTAGGTGCCGAGGATGGTGAGGTTGCTCGGCTGGTCGAAGTCGAACGGGGTCTGCCCGGCGGGCGGATCGGTGCGGAGGGAGCGCTGGTACGAGTAGGCGAGCCAGCCGGCGAAGCGGTCGCCCACGTTCACCTTGAGGAGCGTCTCCACGCCGTAGATCACGCCGGTCCCGGTGCTCGTGTAGCGCGGTGCCGCCGGATCGTAGACCGAGCTGGAGTTGGAGATGGCCTGCTGGTCGAGCGCCTTGTAGAAGCCGGTCACGTCGAGGGTGATGCCCTCCCAGAGCCGCTGGCCGACGCCGATGCTGGCCTGCAGGCTCCGCTCCGGGAGCAGGAGCGGGTTGCCGGTGGCCGCGTTGGTCTTCTGCGGCGCGGGCGCCTGCTGGTAGAGCCCCACCGCGCCCTTCAGCGTGGTTCCCGGGACGGCCTCCCACCGGGCGAGCAGGCGAGGGTCCACCGCCCACTGCCGGATGTCGCTGAACCAGTTCGCCCGCAGCCCGGGAAGGACCGACAGGTTCGGCAGGGGCGCCCAGCGGAGCTCGGCGAAGGCGGCGGGCGAGTAGTAGGTCGTCGTGAGCTGGGCGCCGACCTGCGGCAGCGAGGACGGCGGCAGCGGGTTCGGGCCGGTGGAGTCGGGCAGGTTCACCGCGATGCGGGCCCGGTCGAGCTGGATGTCGAGCCCACCGCGGAGCTGCCACTCCCCGGAGAAGTCGTAGGACCAGGTGCTCCGGAGCGCCAGGCGCCGCAGGTTCAGGTCGAAGAAGAACTGCGGCCCGAGCTGGGTGACGATCTCCTGCAGGCCCAGCACGAGCGAGGTGTCCTGTCGCAGGCGCGGGGAGAAGACGTTCGAGTACTCGCCCTGCAGGTTGTAGAAGGAGACCCGGGCGTCGAGCGCCCCGGTGATGGTCGGGTCGCGCTGGGGCTGGTCGATGAGCGCCACGAGCCGGTCCATCGAGCCGTAGAAGATGAGGCGCAGCCGCTGGCTCGCGTCCGGGTTCCAGGCGGCGATGAACTGGAAGTCGTAGAAGCGGGGAGCGGTGCTGAAGGAGAGGTTCGCGTCCTTGGGGAGGAAGAGGGGCAGCACGGTGTCGATCCAGGACCGACGGAAGGCGCCGCCCAGCGACCAGCCCTTGCCGA
Source organism: Anaeromyxobacteraceae bacterium (assembly GCA_035429785.1). Lineage (GTDB taxonomy): Bacteria > Myxococcota > Myxococcia > Myxococcales > Anaeromyxobacteraceae > CAIOAK01. Next base: position 1,574 of record DAOMFN010000241.1, on the reverse strand, counting down.
GGCCGCCCTCCATCTCCACGCCCACGTCGTAGACGTTCACGTCGGCCTGGCCGTGGAAGCCGTCCTGGCGCGGGTCGCGGACGCGCACGTCGATGATGCCGCCCTGGGCGCGTCCGTAGTCCACCGAGAAGTTGCCGGGCACGAACTCCACCGACTGGAGGAAGGCCGGGGCGAAGGTGCTGCGGATCCCGCCGAAGTGGTAGAGCTGCGGAATCTGCTGCGACTCGAGGAACACCTTGCTGTCGCCGGGAGCCGAGCCGCGCAGCACGAGGAGCCCGGCGCCGAAGGGCGGGCGGGCCGCGCCGGGGAGGTTGAGCACGGCCTTCAGCGTGTCGCCGGCCGAGCCGGGCACCGTGAAGACCTGCTCGGCGGTGAGCACGTCCTTCATGACCTCCCGCTGGATGGCCGAGGCGCTCACCACGGTCTCGTTCGGGCCGCCCGCCGACTCGAGGAGGTAGTTCTCCTCCCGGACCTCGCCGGGACGCGCCCGGACGAGGAGGTCGAGGGGCTGGTGGTCGGGGGGAAGGGCGCGGAGGCGGAACTCGGCCTCGGGGACCTCCACCTGGAAGACGCCGGAGCCGTCGGTGCGGGCGGTGGCGACGACCCGGTCCCCGACGAGGACCTCCACCGGCACGCCGGGGATCGGCAGGCGGGAGCCGCGCTCGAGCAGGGTTCCGGTCAGCTTCACCGGGGCCGGGGGAGGGGGCGGGGCGGGTTCCTGGATGCGCAGGCGGAACGTCACGGTCACCGGCACGGCCTCGCCGGTGGAGAGGCGGCCCGGCGCGAATTCGAACTTTCGCGCGGCGCCCAGCGCGGCGGAGTCGAAGGGCTCGCCGGCACCGGAGGCGACCTCGGCCTTCTCGACCCGCCCGTCGGCTCCCACGTCGAGCGTGAGCACCACGACCACCTCCGGGGAGGGGAAGGCGGTGCCCGGAGGCACGTCGGCGGGGACGAGCTTCTCGAGGCGCGGCTCGACGGCGAGCGTGGGCTCCGGTGCGGCCGGAGGGGGGGACTCCACGGTCTTCGTGACGCCCGTGCCCTGGGCGGAGGCCCGTGCCGGGAGCGCCGCACACGCGAGCGCCCCGGCGGCGACCAGGGCGAGCGGGAGGCCGGGGCGGACGGGTCGTCGGTGCGGCGGTCGGTCCATCGGGTCACCCTTCGAGGCGGAACTTGTAGGTCCAGGGTACGAGGGAGGCCACGGCCTTCCCGCCGCGGGTGGCGGGCCGGAAGCGGAAGCGCTTCACGAGCTTCTGGGCCACCTCGTCGAATCCATTGCCGGCGGGCCGGACCACCCGAGAGCCGGTCACCTCGCCCGTGGCGGAGACCTCGATCTCGAGGCGGACGTCCCCCTCCAGGCCCGCCCGCCGGGCGGCGTCGGGGTAGAGCGCCCGCATCTCGTCGAGACCGGGCTGGGCGATGAGGCTGGGAGGCGAGTCGGGTTCCACGAAGTAGGCCGGGGCGTCGGGGCCCGTGCCGGTGCCCCCCGGGGTGGCCTTCACCGCCGGGGCCTCGCCGGGCCCGGCCGTGGGGACGGCGACCCCGCCGCCGGGAACGGTGGCCTCGAGCGCGACGGC
>DAOMFN010000240.1:0-4295 GCA_035429785.1 Anaeromyxobacteraceae bacterium | reverse complement strand
GCCCCGCGTCGCTGGCGTACCTACTGCGCGTGGGCGCCGCCGCTGGCCTGGGTGGAGGAGGGGCCCCCGCTGCTCTACTGCACCGGGGCGCGCACCCCGACGGTCGTGATCTCCCGGGCCGCGGCCGACCTGCTCGACGACGCGGAGCTCCGCGGCGCGCTGGCCCATGAGCTCGCCCACCTGGAGCGCAGGGACCCGGCGCTCTCCTGGGCCCTCATGGGCGCGCGGGCGCTCATGTGGTTCAACCCGGGGCTCCAGGTCCTCGTCCGGGCGGTGGCCCGCGACGCCGAGCGGATGGCCGACGAGCGGGCCGCCGCGGCCACCGGGGACCGGCTCGCGCTGGCGAGCGGCCTGCTCAAGCTCTTCCGCGCCACCGAGGGGCGGGCGGTCGCGGGGAACCCGGGGGGCTTCCCGCTGTCGGCGGCCATGGCGGAGCCCATCGCCCGGGCCCGGGCCCACGACATCGAGCTGCGCTGCCGCGCGCTGCTCGCACCGCCTCCCACGGCCCTCGTGCTCGGGCGAACCCGCTTCGCGGCGCTCGCCGTGGGCCTCGGACTCCTCCTGTTCTTCGTGGTATGACCGCCGCCGGGGCCGCGGCGATGTCGAGCACCTTCGGCGAGGGCGCACGTGCGCTCTGGACCTTGACCCTCGTGCTGGGGGGCGCGGCCGTTGCCCTCGCCACGCTCGACGCGGTCCCCACCTGGCTCCACGGCGAGCCGCGCGGGGTCCGCCGCGCGGCCTCGATCGAGGAGGCCGAGCGCCGGCTCCAGGCCCGGGTGATCGTGCCCTCCTACTTCCCCGACACGCTGCGCTGGCCGCCCTCCACGGTGCGGTTCACCCGGGACGAGGGTGGCTCGGTGGCGCTCGGCTTCCTCGGGAAGGACGGAGGTCCCGCGCTCGTGCTCGCCCAGACCACCGGGGAGGGGGCGACCCTGCCCGATGGGATCCGCGGCAGGCTGGCCGTCATCCAGCAGCAGAGCGCCCCGGTGGGGAGCGACGCCGTCCTGTCCCGCGTGGTCGCCGAGGACGGCACGCTCTGGAACCAGCTGGAATGGACGGCGGGCGGCCGGCGCCACCTCCTGCGCGGTCGCGGCTCGCTCGAGGACCTGCTCCGGATGGCGAGAAGCATCCACGGAGGACCCCGGTGAGCGACATCCCGCTGCGCGACCGGCTCCGCCGCTCGCTCCAGACCCGCGTGTACCTCCTGCTCACGGTGAGCGCCATCATCCCGGTGGGGCTGCTCGCCTGGGCCTTCGGCCTCCGGGTGGCGCGGCTCGACCAGCAGCTGGTCGCCGCGCGCCTCTGGTCTGCCCGTGCCGTCGCCGGGCAGGTGGCGGAGCAGCTGAACCAGGAGTTCGAGGTGCTGCAGCGGGCCGCCACGACGGCCCAGGTGGACCTGGCCGACGGCAATCCGGAGCCCGAGCGGGCCGCACTCCGATTCCCCCGCGTGCGCCTCCAGTTCCCGGGCGGCGCCTTCTTCCTCGACGCGGCGGGCGAGGTCGTCGCCGAGGAGCCGGACCGCGGCGCACGCTCGGTCGCCCCGCTCGCGGGGGGGCCGGACGTCCGCTCGGCGCTCGAGACCGGCCGTCCGCTGGTGACGGCGTTCGTCGAGGGGCGCTCGGGCGAGCACCTGTACGCCCTCGTCCCGGTGCGGAACTGGGAAGGGCAGGTCACCGGCCTCGTCGGCGGCGCCATCGACGCGGGACAGCACCACCTCACCTCCATGCTGCGCTACCTGCGGCAGGGGACGGAGGGAACGGCCGAGATCGTCGACCGCGCCGGGCGGGTGGTCGCCACCACCGATCCCGGGCGGCCGTCCGTCACCACGGCCTGCACCGGGGTGCGCCAGCTCGTCGCGGACGGGAAGGACGCGTCCCGCACCTGCGCGGAGTGCCACGCCGGCCGCTCGCACGACGCCCGCGGGCGGGCGGTGGTGACGACCGCCTTCGTCCCCAACGCGCCCTGGGCCGTGGTGGCGCGGGCGCCCTCCGCCGAGGTCCTGGGCGTCACCGGCCCGGTCCCGGCCTGGCTCGTCGGGATGATCCTCGTCGCCCTGGGGGCGGGAGCGCCCCTCGCCTGGGGCGCGTCGCGCAGCATCGCCAAGCCCGTGTCCGCCCTGACCGCCGCCGCGGAGGTCATCGCCTCGGGAGACCTCTCGGCGCCCGTTCCCCAGGCCGGCGAGGACGAGGTGGGGCGCCTCGCCCAGGCGCTCGAGAAGATGCGCCAGTCGCTGGCGCGGCTCATCGACGAGGTGGGACAGGCGAACGCGCACCTCGAGCAGCGTGTGGTCGAGCGCACCGGACAGCTCGCCGAGGCCAACGCCCAGCTCCGCGAGCGCGAGGCGGCGCTGGCGCGGCTCTACGAGAAGGTGGTCTCGGCGCAGGAGGACGAGCGCAAGCGGATCGCCCGGGAGCTGCACGACGACACGAGCCAGAGCCTGGCCGCGCTCGTCATGGCCATCGACGGGGCCGAGGCCGCCATCCGCGCCGGGCTCACCCCGCGGCTCGAGGAGACCAAGGCGCTCGCCGTCCGGACCATCGAGGAGGTCCACCGGATGATCCTCGACCTGCGCCCGTCGGTCCTCGACGACCTCGGGCTCCAGTCGGCGATCCGCTGGTACGCCGAGCGGCACCTGTCCTCCCGCGGCATCTCCGTCCGCTGCGAGTTCGACGCAGAGGACCGGCGCTACCCGGCGGCCTTCGAGACCGCGCTCTTCCGGGTCTGCCAGGAGGCGATGAGCAACGTCGCCCGTCACGCGCACGCCGAGGCCGTCCTCGTCCAGCTGTCCGAGTCGGATGGTGTCATCCGGATCGAGATCGAGGATGATGGCCGGGGGTTCGAGCCGTCGAAGGTCTCCCACGCCGAGCGGCGCCACTTCGGGCTCATGGGAATCGAGGAGCGCGTGGAGATCCTGGGGGGCACGGTGCGCATCGACTCCGCGCCGGGACAGGGGACGCGGATCCACCTCGAGGTCCCGCTGCCCCGGGAGGCGTGAACGCGATGTCGAAGATCCGGGTCCTGCTCGCCGACGACCACGCCATCCTCCGGGAGGGCGTGCGCGCGCTCCTGCGCCTCTGCGACGACATCGAGGTGGTGGGGGAGGCGGTCGACGGGCGCAGTGCCATCGAGGCCACCCGCGCCCTCGACCCGGACGTGGTCCTCATGGACGTGGCGATGCCCGGCCTGGGCGGGCTCGAGGCCACGCTCGAGATCAAGAAGGCGGGGATGCGCGCCCGCGTCCTCGTCCTCTCCCAGTACGACGACCGGGAGTACGTGCGGCGCCTGCTGAAGGCGGGGGTCTCCGGCTATCTCCTCAAGAAGTCGGCGGGCGCCGAGCTGGCGAACGCCATCCGGGCCGTCCACCGCGGCGGGCTGGTGCTCGACCCGGAGGTGGCGCGCACGGCGATGGAGGACGCGGGCCCGGCGGCGTCGGGCGCCGCCGACCCCTACGACGCCCTCACCGACCGGGAGAAGCAGGTGCTGAAGCTCGTCGCCGAGGGGCTCGCGAACAAGGAGGTCGCCGACGTGCTCGGCATCAGCGTCAAGACCGCCATGTCCCACCGCGAGAAGGTGATGGAGAAGCTCGGCCTCCACAACCGCACCGAGCTCGTCCGGTTCGCCCTGCGACGCGGGGTCATCCGGGTCGATCCGTAGCGGCCGGTCCTGTCCGGGTCGGTCAACTTTGCGTGATTTGCCCCGCCGCGCCCGGGCAGGTGGGGCACGTGCCCCACCCGGTCGCCCGGCGAGTCCGTCGCAACCTGCTGGAATTGCTTCGGAACGACCGGCCAAGCGCACGGCCCGCTCCTTGCTCTCCTCTCATCTGCCCTGGTCGCCCCGGGAGGGGAGCGACGAGGGACAGGGCGGGGGTCGAGCGTGTGAAGGTCATGTTCTCAAGCGCTCCGGTGCCGGGCTCGGCGGCAGAGTCCGCCGGTGCCTGGCCCCCCCTGACCCTGGTTCACCTCGCCGGCGCGGTGCGGGCGGCGGGGCACGAGTGCGAGGTCGTCGACTCGCTCTCGCTGGGCTACGGCGTCCCGGAACTGGAGCGCGTCCTCCAGGCCCGCGTGCCCGACGTCTTCTGCGTCACGGCGCCGACGGCGGGATTCCCTGCGGCGATGGAGGCGTGCCGGCGCGCACGGGCGCTGGGCTGCACGACCATCGTCGGCGGCGTCCACGCGTCCTTCATGTACCCGGAGTTCCTGCCCGGCGGCTTCGTCGGCGTCGCCGTGGTGGGGGAAGGGGAGGAGAGGCTCCCCGAGCTGCTGCGCTGCCTGGAGGCCGGCGACGACCCGGCGCGG
>DAOMFN010000239.1:0-4326 GCA_035429785.1 Anaeromyxobacteraceae bacterium | reverse complement strand
TCCTGTTCTCGTGGATGGCCATCGACCTCGGCCGCTGCACCTTCTGCGGGCTCTGCGAGGAGGCGAGCCCCGGCGCCATCCGCTTCACCCGCGACTACCGGATCTCCGGGCGCACCCGGGAGGAGCTCGCCGTGGACGGCGCGGCGCCCCTGCTCGCCCGCGCCCTCGACGAGAAGGCCCGGAAGCTCTTCGGACGGTCGCTCCGGCTGCGCCAGGTCTCGGCCGGCGGCTGCAACGGCTGCGAGGCGGAGCTGAACGCGTCGGGGAACGTCCAGTTCGACATGTCCCGCTTCGGCATCGCCTTCGTGGCCTCGCCGCGCCACGCCGACGGACTCGTGGTGACGGGACCGGTGTCGGCGAACATGCGGGACGCCCTGCTCCTCACCTGGGAGGCGACGCCGGCCCCGAAGCTCGTCATCGCCGTCGGGGCCTGCGCCTGCTCCGGGGGCGTCTTCCGGGACAGCCCGGTCCAGTCGAACGGCATGCCCGGCGTGCCGGAGATCCCGGTGGACCTCTGGGTGGCGGGCTGCCCGCCCCACCCCATCACGTTCATGGACGGGGTGCTGCGGCTGCTGGGCCGGGTGGACGGCGACCGGCTGCAGCTCGCCGGCACCGGGATCGTCGAGCCGCGCGCTACGTAGGTGGCGGCGTGACGAGCGGGCCGGCCACGACCGGCGGCACCGCCACGGCCGGGAGCGGCGGGTACGGCATGGCGATCCAGAGCGCCACGTAGAGGATGATCCCCCAGCCCCCCGCGAAGATGGAGAGGATGAAGAGCACCCGCGCGAGCGCCACCGGGAAGGAGAACCGGTCGGCGAGCCCGCGGCACACGCCTGCGATCATCTTCCCCTCCCGGGAGCGGTACCACTCCCGCTGCAGGGGCCGCGTCGACATCCAGCTCGTGCAGTGGCGGCAGCGGACGGCGCCGGGCTCGTTCTCGGTGCGGCAGTAGGGACACGTGACCATGTGCGGGTCTCCTCCGTTCTCCACCCCTACGGGCGGGGGCCCCGGCTATTTCCGGCGAGGCCCGGCCAGTCCCGGAGCGGGGTCGTGCTCCGGACCACCCGCATGCCGGCGGCGGCGAACCGGGCCAGCGCGGCGTCGGCTTCCGGAGTGAAATCGGCCAGGAAGCCGCCCGCCCCGTCCGGGACGGCCACCGGCGACATGCAGTCCTCGAGGAGGTAGACCCGCCCGGCCAGCGCCGGGTCCCGGGCCTGGATCTCCCGGAGCAGGTCCTCCACGGTGGCCTTCACGCAGTGGCTCGAGGCCTGCCCCGCCACCACCAGGGCATCGGAGTCGAGCAGCGCCTCGACGAGCTTCGGGTTCCGCCCGCCGTGGGGGCGCCCGTCGTGGGTGTGGGTCACCTCCGGGCCGAGCGCCGAGTAGTGCTCGGTGAGCGGGTTCGTCCCCTTGAACTCGGTCCAGGACTCGGCCGCCCGCACGAAGGAGTGGAAGAGGCGCGCCTCCTGGAGCACGCCCACGAGGGCGTGCCCGTCGCCCCCGACGAGGCAGTGGGGCGGCCAGAGGTAGAGCTGGTACTTTCCCTCCCGCTCCAGCGCCTCGCAGTAGTGGAGCGCCTCGGCGCGCAGCCACGCCAGGTCGCCGCCGGCCACCCAGGGTGCCACCGCCGGGTTCGGGCGGGCCTCGCCGCGGCGCACCTCGTCGGCGGTGACGGTCCGGTAGGGGCGGAGCGGCCGCCCGGAGCGGTCCACCCAGAACGACGCGAAGAAGATCTGGTAGGCGAGGTGGGTGTCCATCGTGGCGGTGATCCGCGTCACCGACCCCAGGTTCCGGTAGATCCAGCCGGCCAGCCGGCGCGAGTCGTCCACGGCGCCGGTGCCGCTGCGCCCCCCCACGTAGAGGGCGCCGCCCGGCAGGCAGAAGTCCCGCTGCGCGTCCACGAGCACGAGTTGCAGGTCGAGGTGGTCGGTCCCGGCGAGCGCGATGGCGTGCTCGTCGCGCCAGGCCGGGGCGAGGTCGAAGAGCGCCTGCACGTCGGGCTGGTGGCTCCAGCTCGCGGCGTGCTCCGGGTCGTGGAACGGAGGGAGCGGCAGCTCGGCGAACCTCACGGGGACCTCCGGGTGGCGGCCTTGCGGGCCTCGAGGACGAGGCGGGTCCGCTCGTCGAAGAGGCGCCGCTCCAGCCCGACGGGATAGGCGTGGGGGTGGACGAGGCGGGTCACGCCGGCGTGGAGCCCGGCGAGCTGGGCGGCCGCACGGTCCCGCACGTCGGCGAGGGGCGGAGGCGCGCCCACCAGGGCGCCGCCCCGCAGGACGGGAACGAGCAGGTCCTCGCCCGGCGTGCCCTCGGGGAGGACGCGCCTGCGGGTGTGGTCGAGGGGGTCCACGATCTCCGGCGCGGGCGGGAGCCCCAGCTCCTCGTCGAAGATGGCGTCGGCGAGGAAGCCGCCCGGGTGCCGGTAGCGGCGCACCTGGAGGATGCCGGGGATGGTGGTCTTGGCGAGCTGCTCGGAGAGCTTCACCCGCCGGGACCAGGGGAGCCCGGGACCGTCGCGCACCGCAGAGAGCTTGAAGACGCCCCCCAGCGCGGGCTCGCCCCAGCCGGTGACGAGGCGCGTGCCCACGCCCCAGATGGCCACGGCCGCCTTCTGGTCGTGGAGCGCCTGGATGACGTGCTCGTCGAGCTCGTTGGAGGCGAGGATGGCGGTGTCGCGGAGGCCGGCCTCGTCGAGGAGGCGCCGCGCCTGCTGGGAGAGCCAGGCGAGGTCGCCGGAGTCGAGCCGGATGCCGGCGAGCCGGTGCCCCCGCTCGCGGAGCCGCAGCCCCACCGCGATGGCGTTGCGGACGCCGTCGAGCGTGTCGTAGGTGTCGACGAGGAGCACGGTGTTGCCGGGGAGCGCGCGGGCGTAGGTCTCGAAGGCCTCCGGCTCGCCGTCGAAGAGCATGACCCAGCTGTGGGCGTGGGTGCCCTTCACCGGGATGCCGTGGAGCTTCGCGGCGAGGACGTTGGAGGTGCCGGAGACGCCCCCCACGAAGGCCGCCCGGGAGGCGGAGAGGCTGCCGTCGATCCCCTGCGCGCGGCGCAGACCGAACTCGACCACCGGCGCGCCCCGTGCGGCGAGCACGATGCGGGCCGCCTTCGTGGCGACGAGGGTCTGGAAGTTCACGACCGCGAGGAGCGGCGTCTCGAGCAGCATGCAGGGCACGATGGGCCCGCGCACCCGCAGCAGCGGCTCGTGGGGGAAGACCACCGTGCCCTCGGGCACGGCGTCCACGTCCACGTCGAGCCGGAGCGCGGCGAGCCAGTCGAGGAAGGCCGGCTCGAAGAGCGGCTCCCCGTCGCCGCCCCGCTGGGCGCCCAGGAAGGCGAGGTCGTCGGGCGTGAACCGGGAGTGAACGGCGAGGTCGAGGGCGTCCTCGAGGCCGGCGGCGACCGCGTAGCCGCCCTCGAAGGGGTTCCTGCGGAAGGCGAGGTGGAACACCGCCTCCTTGCCCGCCACGCCGCCCCTCCACGCCGCGTAGGCCATGGTGAGCTGGTAGAAGTCGGTGAGCAGCGCGAGCGACGTCCGGTAGACCTGCGAGGGGCCCATCACGCCTCCACGGTGGTTCTAACGCCGCCGGGGGCGATGTAGAAGTGCCGGATGTTCCTGCGCGCCGTCCTCCTCCCCTTCGTCCTCACGCGGGCGGTCCTGGCCTTCGTGGCCTGGTTCGGGACGCAGGTCTCGGCGAGCTGGAGCTATCCGCACCCGGCCGAGGCCGCCCGCGGCTGGTCGTACCTGCCCGGCTCCTGGCTCGACGCCTTCGGGCGCTGGGACGCCTCCTGGTACCTCGACGTGGCCCGGAACGGGTACGCGCTGCGCGGCCCTCCGGGCGAGGTCCAGTCGAACGTGGCCTTCTTCCCGCTCTACCCGTGGACGGTCCGGGCCCTCCACGCCGTCATTCCGGGCGACGACCCGGCCTCCTGGTACGTCGCGGCGCTCGTCGCCTCGAACGCGGCGGCGCTCTGCGGGCTGTGGCTCCTCTGGAAGGTGACCCGGGCGGTGTCCGACGAGGGGACCGCCTCCCGCGCGGTGCTCTACGCGCTCCTCTTCCCCACCGGGTTCGTCCTGTCGGCGCCCTACCCGGAGTCCCTCTTCCTGCTCCTCTCGGCCGGCGCGCTCCTCGCCGGCACGGCGGGGCGCTTCGCGCTCGCCGGCGCCCTCGGGTTCCTGCTGGCCCTCTGCCGGCCCGGCGGCGTGCTGGTCGGATCGATCGCGTTTGTCGGCTCGACGCAGGTCATTGCGGCAAAGCCTGCGCCGGCACAACTCGCTACGGTGATTGAGGCCGCCCGCAGCGTGTCGCGCGAACTTGGCTGGAAGGGGTGACC
>DAOMFN010000238.1:0-4331 GCA_035429785.1 Anaeromyxobacteraceae bacterium | reverse complement strand
CTCGATCCCATCTGCCAGCGTGAAGGCTACTTCCTGCACCGCCGTGCTGCCGGCCCGCTCGAGCCACGGCCGGGCCGACCGCGGGTCCCCGGACTCGAGGAGCGCGAGCACCAGGTATCCCATGGCCTTGCGGTGCTCCGGGTCGAGGTCGAGGGCGATGGAGAACTGCTTCACGGCCTCGGCGTGGTGCTGCCCCTTCAGCCGGGGCAGCCCGAGGTTCACCCGCGCCGAGACCTCGGCCGGGGCGTCGTCCACCACCCGCCCGTAGGCGACGGCCGCCTCCTCGAACAGCCCCGCCCGGTAGCAGGCCTGGCCGAGCGCGGCGAGGGCGGGAGGGTCGTCGGGGAGCAGGGCCGCGGCGCGGCGGAGGGACTCGCGCGCGCCGTCCGGGTCGCCGGCGGCGAGCTGCTCGTTGCCCCGCGCCAGGTGGTGCTGGAACTCCTCGTCCACGATGGCGACCGTCTCCCCCGACTCTGCCGTGGCCACGGTCAGCCCTTCGCCGGGGTGGACTTCAGGCGGTTGTAGACTTCGAGGACCCGGCGCACGTAATCCTGCGTCTCGGGGAAGTTGGGCACGCCGCCCGCCTTCTTCACCGCGTCGGGGCCGGCGTTGTAGGCGGCGAGCGTCTTCCGGAGGTCGCCCTCGTACTGGTTGGCGAGGATGCGGAGGTAGCGGGCCCCGCCCTGGATGTTCTCGTCGGAGTCCCAGACGTTCCGCACGTACATGTCCTTCGCGGTTCCGGGCATGAGCTGCATGAGCCCGGCCGCCCCCTTGCTCGACACGGCGTCCGGGCGGTAGCCCGACTCCACCGACATCACGGCGTGGATGAGCTCCTCGGGCAGGTTGTACCGCTCGGACGCCCGCCGGACCGAGTCCCGGTAGGCGGTGGGCGAGAGCAGGAGCGCGCGCACCTCGGCGGCGCTGCTCGAGCGGGCGGTGGTGGCCGGCCTGCGCGCCGACGCCTGGCTGGACGGGAAGGTGGCCCGCTTCCGGCAGTGGGGGCCGACGTCCACGTTGGTGAAGACGGTGACCCCGTCGGCGCCCCGGTACGAGCACATCTCGCCGCCCCGGGTGGGGACGGGTGCGAGCGCGATCGTGCCCAGGAGGAGCATGGCGGCCGGGCGGGTCACGGTTCCTCGAATCTACCGCCCGGAGCCCCCCCGGGACAACTTCCGGCGTGCGTGCTAGGGATCGCCGCCATGGCCCCATCCCTGCGCGAGCACGTCGACTTCCTGGTCCTGGGTGGGGGCGTGGCCGGCCTCTCCTTCGCCCTCGAGGCCGCACGCCACGGCAGCGTCCTCGTCTTGACCAAGCGCAACCGGCAGGAGGGAAACACCCAGTACGCCCAGGGGGGGGTGGCCGCGGTCCTCGGCCCGGACGACGCCTTCCCCCTCCACGTGGAGGACACCCTCGTCGCCGGCGCAGGGCTCTGCCACCGGGACGCCGTCGAGGTCACGGTGACCGAGGCCCCGGAGCGGATCCGCTGGCTCCAGGGGCTGGGCGTCGAGTTCGACCGGGAGGGGCCCGACCGGCTCCACCTCACCCGGGAGGGGGGGCACTCCCGCCGCCGGGTCGCGCACGCCAAGGACACCACGGGCATGGAGGTGGAGAAGAAGATGCTCGCCGCCTGCGCCGCGGCCGGCATCCGCATCGAGGAGGACCAGGTCGCCATCGACCTCATCACGAGCGAGCGGGCCGGCGTCGCCGGTCCCAACCGCGCGCTCGGCGCCTACGTCCTCGACCGGGAGAGCGGCCGGATCCGGACCCTCACCGCCGAGGTGACGGTGCTCGCCACCGGCGGCGCGGGCAAGGTCTACCTCTACACGTCGAATCCCGACGTGGCCACGGGCGACGGGGTGGCCATGGCCTACCGGGCCGGCGCCGCCGTCGCCAACATGGAGTTCTTCCAGTTCCACCCGACCTGCCTCTTCCACCCGGACGCGAAGAGCTTCCTCATCTCCGAGGCGCTCCGCGGCGAGGGGGGCATCCTGCGCAACAAGGACGGCGAGGCCTTCATGGTCCGCTACGACCCGCGCAAGGAGCTCGCACCCCGCGACATCGTGGCCCGGTCCATCGACGCCGAGGTGAAGCGGCGCGGCGACGACTGCGCCTACCTCGACATGACGCACCTGCCGAAGGGCTTCCTGCTCGACCACTTCCCGCACATCTACCAGACGTGCAAGGAGTTCGGCATCGACATGGCGGTGCAGCCCATCCCGGTGGTGCCGGCCGCTCACTACCAGTGCGGGGGCGTGGTCACCGACCTCCACGGCCGCACCGGCGTGCCCCACCTGCTCGCGGTGGGAGAGGTGGCCTGCACCGGGCTCCACGGCGCCAACCGGCTCGCCTCCAACTCGGTGCTGGAGGGGCTGGTCTTCGGCCGGCGCGGCGCGCTCGCGGCGCGGGAGCTGCTCACGGAGCGGCGCCCGCCGCCGTCGGTCCCGGACTGGAACCCGGGCGACGCCCTCGCCCCCGACGAGGGGGTGGTCGTGGCGCACAACTGGGACGAGCTGCGCCGGCTCATGTGGAACTACGTGGGCATCGTGCGCTCGGTGAAGCGCCTCGAGCGGGCCCGCACCCGGCTCCGCATCCTCCGCTCCGAGATCCGCGAGTACTACTGGCGCTACCAGGTCACGCCCGACCTCGTCGAGCTCCGCAACCTCGCCGACGTGGCGCTCCTCATCGTGCAGTGCGCGCTGAAGCGCCGCGAGTCACGCGGCCTCCACTACCTGCTCGACCACCCGGCGCCGGACGACCGGTTCCTGAAGGACACGGTCGTCCACCGCGGCGAGCTCGAGGAGCCGGCGCCGCGCGGCTGAGCGCCGCCCCTCAGCGAGGCCCGGGACCGAAGTCGAGATCGAGCCGGCCCAGGGCGCCGGAGAGGCGCAGCGCGAACGGCAGCTCGGCGAGCGACCGCGCCCCCGGGAGCGGCGGGAAGCGCACCCGGTAGATGGTGTCGAAGTCGGTGACGAACGGGTAGAGCTTCTGCAGCGTGGGGTCCCGCCGCACGAGCGAGATCTTCACCGGGAGCGCCTGCTCGTTCCCGTTGACGACCAGCGCGACGCGCCAGGTGCTCTTCTCGTTCATGAGGTCGTTGGCGCGCCGGTCGTCGGTGAAGAAGGCGAGCAGGAACTCCTCCCCCTCGGCTGCCTCGGCCTTCTCCCGGTCGAGGGCCGCCTGCCGCTCGGCCGGGAGGCTTCCCTTCCACTCGGCGATCCGGTCCACGCGGGCGGCGCGAACCGTGGGCGACTGGTAGGTGGCGGTGGCGAAGGCCACGTCGTCGAGGACGTCGTAGAGCTTGGCGGTGCGGGTGGCCCGGTCGCGCGCCTCGGCCCAGGCCCCCTCCGACTCGCCGGGGACGGGCGTGTCCTTCACGTAGACGCAGGCCGGGAGCGCCAGGGCCAGCCCCAGCGCCGCGAGGACGGGGCGCGCGCTCATCCCTCCCCCAGGAAGTCGGCGCGGGTGAAGAGCGCCTCCACCGGGACGCCGAGGGCTTCCAGGTTCTCCCGTCCGCCCTCCATCCGGTCGACGAGCGCAAAGCAGCCCGCCACGACGAGCCCCTCGGCCCGGCAACGCTCGATGGCCTTCGCGGCGCTGCCGCCGGTGGTGATGACGTCCTCGAGCACCGCCACCCGGCTGCCGTCCGGGATGGTCTTCCGCCCCTCGATCCACTGCCCGGTGCCGTGCCCCTTCGGCTCCTTGCGGACGATGAAGGCGTCCACCGGCTCCCCGGCCTCGAAGGACGCGAAGGCCACCGCCGAGGCGAGCGGGTCGGCACCGAGCGTGAGACCACCCGCGCCCCGCACGAGCGGGCGGAGGCGCCGGATGCGGTCGAAGAGCAGCCGGCCCACCAGCACGTGCCCCTCGGCGGTGAGGGCGGTGCGCTTGCAGTCCACGTAGAAGTCGCTCTCCTTGCCGGAGGCGAGGACCACCTTGCGCCGCTCGAAGGAGAGCTGGCGGAGGAGCTCGAGGAGTCGGGCGCGGTCGTCGGCGAGGCTCATGGGCTTTCCCGTTCGAGGAGGGGCAGGACGCGGGTGAGGTAGCGGAGCTGCTCGAGGATCATCCTCCGCCCGGCGGGCGGGATGGAATCCCAGCGGTCCCAGGCGGCGGCCACCTCCTCGTTCAGCGCGCTCGCGTGAACGGCGAGACCGTGGGCGAACGCGGCCGGATCGGCGGCCGCCCGCCGGGGCGGAGGAGCCGCGGCGCCGGCCGGCGGGGGCTTCTCGGTCTTCTCGGCCTTCTCCGCCCTGTCGGCCTTCGCCCCCTTCCCTCCGGCGAGGCGCTGGCGGGCCGCGGAGAGCGCGGCCTCCGCCCAGGGGAATCGCTCCCGG
>DAOMFN010000237.1:3132-4333 GCA_035429785.1 Anaeromyxobacteraceae bacterium | reverse complement strand
AGAAGTAGGCGATCGCGACCTGCCAGGCCGTCCCGGCCAGGAACACCACGCCCAGGATGGCGTGCTTCACCTTGAGGAGCCGGATGCGGTCGCGGGCCACGTCGCCCGTCCAGCCGAAGACCTTCCAGGTGATCATCCGGACCACGCCGGTGAGCACGATCACGGCGAGTGACACCCAGGTCACCCACATGAACTTGCCGGCCAGCGGGCGCACCAGCCCCTGGGCCGCGGCCCACTCCGGCGCCGCCACCTGCGCGTGGAGGATGGAGAGGAGCACGAGCGAGCCGATCCAGGTGCCGGTGGCCACGTCGTGGACGAACGCGTTCAGGATGGTGAGCTTCTCCTGCACGGCGGCCCTCACTGGAAGTACGCGGCGTGGATGGACGGCATGAGGAACGGGAGGATGAGCAGGGCCAGGATGAAGACCACGAAGGCGCTCACCGAGGCGATGGCGGTGGCCCGCGGCTTCAGCCGGAAGAAGAGGCGCGCGTGGAGCACCGACCCGTAGGCGAGCCAGGCGATGAGCGACCAGGTCTCGATGGGGTCCCAGCCCCAGTAGCGCCCCCAGGACTGGTGCGCCCAGATCGAGCCCGCGGCGATGGTGATGGTCCAGAAGAGGAAGCCGAAGCCGATGAAGCGGACCTCGTAGGCGTCGAGGGTCTCCGTCGGCGGGACCTTCTCGAGCCAGGCCCAGCGCGTGCCCCGGCCGCGCAGGAGAACGAGGGCCGCCGCCGCCAGCGAGAGGAGGAAGGACGCCGCCGAGAGCTTCGCGAAGGTGATGTGGAACATGAGCCACACCGACCGGAGCGTGGGCGGGATCTCCTTCACCTCGGCGTTGGAGAAGAGGCCGAAGCCCATGGCGAGGATGGAGAGCGGCAGGACGACGAGCGCCGCCGCGCTCCAGGCCGGCTTGCGCCAGAGGAAGGCGAGGGCCACCGCCACCGCGAGCCAGGAGTTGGAGGCCAGCACCTCGTACTTGAGGAGGTACGGTCCGTGGCCGATGGCGACCCACCGGATGAGGATGGCCGCCCCGTGGGGCACGAGGCCGGCGAGCGTGAGCCAGCGGGCCCAGCGGGCACGCTCCGGGTGGCCGAAGAGGACCGCGTTCGCGAACACGGCGGTGGCGATGCCGTAGAGGCCCACCGCGACCCAGAGCAGCGTGACCTCGACGGCGAATCGCGTCACTTCTTCTCCTCGGGCG
>DAOMFN010000237.1:0-3032 GCA_035429785.1 Anaeromyxobacteraceae bacterium | reverse complement strand
GGCTGCGGGGTGGCGTCCATGCCGTGGAATGCGCTCGCGGGCGCCTGGTCGGGAACCTGCTTGCGCCCCACCTCGGGCTTCTCGGCGAACTCGGTGCGGTCCACCACCCACTTCCCGTCCACCTGCCGGAGGACGTAGCGCATCCGGTAGTGGTCGCGGGAGTCCTGCCCCACCTGCTCGCCCGACCCGATCTTGCGGTCGAGGTAGTGCCAGCGCTCGTCGGTGAGCACCAGGACCTCCTCGCCCTTCCGCTCCACCTTCTCGACCTTGAACCCGGTGAGCCGGGCGTCGAGGGTGATGCCCTGGTCGAGCTTCACGCCGACGTGGGCCGCCACCTTGCGGAGCTCGTCGGGGCCGAGGATCGGCTGGGCCACGCGGAAGTCGCCGGTGCGGTAGGCCTCGGTGACGAGCGCGTTGTAGCGCCGCACCACCTCCTCGGCCTCGGCGTCCTTCGGCCCCTTCTGGCAGCCGGAGAGCAGGGCGGCGACGACGGCGATGGCGGCGATCCGGCTCACGAGGGGGGACATCTTAACGGCGGGCCGACTCGCGCTCCACCAGGCGGGCGAAGCGGTCGGCGAA
Organism: Anaeromyxobacteraceae bacterium; assembly: GCA_035429785.1. Lineage (GTDB taxonomy): Bacteria > Myxococcota > Myxococcia > Myxococcales > Anaeromyxobacteraceae > CAIOAK01. The sequence continues at coordinate 2,453 of DAOMFN010000237.1, read as the reverse complement.
CACCGGCGCGAGCCGCTGCGGGCGCATCGCGACGGTCACCTGCTCGCCCTCCCCGTCCGGCTCGGCGACGACCAGCGTGTCCACGCGCACGAGCCCGAACAGGAGGACGACGCCCAGGATGGCCATGCCGAACCCCACGAACATCGGCCAGGCCGTCGGGTCGCGGGAGGCGAGGATGCGCACCCACCACCGCACGTCGCGCAGGACGAGCGCCCCGCCCCCGGGCAACTCGAGCGCCCCGCCGGGCGCGAGACGACCAGCGGCGAGGAGGGCGTCCCCCCGCATCACCCGCGCCTCCACCACCTCCGGGGGGCGGGCCGCGGCCCTCTCCAGGGGCGCGCGCAGCCGCACCTCGGCGCCGCCGGGGACCGTGCCCGCCCACTCGTAGTCGCCCGACGGGCCGAAGGAGAGCATCATCACGCCGGACGACGGCTCGGCCACGCCGGAGAGCGACACCACCGCGGCCGGACCGAACGCCTGCGAGAGGTAGACGCGGGTCGCGCCGAAGTCGAGCGGGTCGTTCACCCCCATGGTCGTCGCGCGCCCCGGATCCGGGCCGACCCGCAGGGCGGCGTCGAGCTCGAGGAGGCCGCCCGACGGGTAGTAGCGGGGCTGGAGCCGGACGAGCCGGACCGGCTCGGGGAGCTCCACCGGCCGCGCCAGCGGGCCCAGGTCCTGGGTCTCGAAGGCGGACGGCCCGGCCGCGACCACGCCGCCCTCCCAGAGCTCGCGCGAGGCGTCGGCCGCGACGAGCATCCGCCCCACGCCGGCCACGGCGCAGACGAGCAGCCCGAGGTGGAAGAGGGGCGAGCCGAGCGCGCCGATGCGCCCGCGGATGGCGATCTCGACGCGCCGCCCCTCGCCGGTCCGCGGACGGGTGATCACCTGCCGGTACGGGGCCGCCCGGAACCAGGCCTCGCCGGGGACCTTCCACTCCCGGAAGAGGCGCGTCCACTGCTCCCAGCAGACGATGGCGAGCGAGCAGGCCGCGAGGGCCACGATGGCGAGGAACCAGGGGGCGGTGAACACCCGGTCGAGGGCGAGCACGCGGATGACCCGGGCGAGGAACGGCCAGTCCTCGGCGAGCCGCTGGCGGACGAGGTCGGTGGGGTGCTGCTCGACGATGGTGGTGGCGAACCCGGCGAGCGCGATGCCGAGCAACTCCACCGTGATGGTCCACGGGGAGCGCAGGAAGCGCTTCAATCGGGCGGCGGGAGCGAAGGACATGCGAGGAGGCCCGGCAGTCTACACCGGCGTCCCGGGAGGACCGGAACGCCATGCCCCGTCAACCTTCTCGACCCGCGCGCGGATCTGCGCTTTGCTCTCCCGATGCGGGTCGCCCCCCTTCTCGCCGCCGCCCTCCTCTCGGCGACCCTCGGCGTCCCCGCCCCGGTGGCGGCCGAGGGCTTCCTCCCGCCCTCTCCCGCACCGGAGGACCCGAACGGACCGTCCTGCCGCCTCTCCGGGAACCGGCTCCGGGCCTACGGGCTCCAGACGCCCTGGGCCGACCTCGCCCGCATGGCCCAGGACGTGGGCGCCGCCCCGCTCCGCCCCGACCTCTACCAGCGCCCCGGCGACCGGGCAATCGACCTCTGCGCCGCCGGCCCCGCCCTGCCGCTCGGGCGTGTCGAGGCCGCCCCGTCCACGAACGACGTCCGGCTCGATTGGATCCCGGCGACACTTTCGGTGTACGCCAACACCGGCTACCCCTCCGGATCGAACGACGGCGCGGTCTGGCAGGGGAAGGGCTTCTCCGCGCAGCTCGGCGTGGGTCTCGGGTTCCGCTGGGGCATCCTCTCCGCGGCCTTCGTCCCGGGGCTGGCGTGGCAGCAGAACGTGGCCTTCCCGCTCGTGCCGACCTACCGGCCCGGGAATCTCGAGTACGCGAACCCCTGGTACGGCGACTCGCTCGACGTCCCGCAGCGCTTCGGCCCGTCCCCGTACTGGACCGTGACCCCGGGGCAGAGCTACGTGCAGCTCGACTGGGCCGGGTTCGGCGTGGGGCTCTCCACCGAGAACCTCTGGTGGGGACCGGGCGTCCGCAACACGCTGCTCATGACGAACAACGCCGACGGGTTCCCCCACGCCTACCTGGGCACCGTGCGCCCCGTGGACGTCTGGATCGGCAACCTGGAGGCGTCGCTCTGGGGCGGGAGCCTCTCCCGGTCGGACTGGTTCTACACGCAGGACCGCGCCTGGTTCGGCGGGATCACGACGGACCTGGAGCTGCGATGGGTGCGGGGGCTGTACCTCGGCTTCGCAGCGGTGAACGTCTCGTCGGCCCTCTGCTCGGGATGCGAGCGCAACTCCAACGCGCTCCTGGGGCTCTACGGGCGCTGGGTCTTCCCCGGCGCGGGCGTGGAGGTGTACGGCGAGTGGGTGCGCGAGGACGGGTGGGTGAACTGGAAGGACTTCACGAAGGAGCTCGACCACTCGGTGGGCTACACCCTCGG
>DAOMFN010000236.1:0-4356 GCA_035429785.1 Anaeromyxobacteraceae bacterium | reverse complement strand
CCCGCGATCACGGGCTCCCCAGGAGCTCGAGCAGCTCCGGCCCCACCGCGGTGACGTCGCCCGCACCCAGCGTGAGCACGACGTCGCCCGGGCGCACCCGCTCCCGGGCGGCGGCGGCGAGCCCGGCCCGCGGCACGTGGGTCACGTCCCTGTGGCCGCGCGAGCGGATGCCCTCGGCGAGGGAGGCGCCGGAGATGCCGGGCACGGGCTCCTCTCCGGCGGCGTAGACGTCGGTGACGAGCAGCACGTCGGCGTCGTTGAAGGCGGTCTCGAACTCGACGAGGAGGTCGCGGGTGCGGCTGTAGCGGTGGGGCTGGAAGACGCAGACCACGCGCCGCCCGTAGGCCTCGCGCGCGCCGCGCAGCGTGGCCCTCACCTCGGCCGGGTGGTGGCCGTAGTCGTCCACCACCGTGACGCCGCCGCGCTCCCCGCGGACGGTGAAGCGGCGCTGCACGCCCTGGAAGGACGAGAGCGCCCTGCGGGTCACCTCCACCGGGACGCCGAGCTCGTCGCCCAGCGCCACCACCGCGAGCGCGTTCAGCGCGTTGTGGCGCCCCACCATGTGCAGCTCGAAGCGCCCGAGCGCCTCGCCGCGCCGGGAGACCTCGAAGGCCACCCGGGGCCCGAGGACCTCGATGCGCGTGGCGCGGTAGTCGGCCTGGGGCGCCTCGCCGTAGGTCACGAAGCGCTTGTCCACCCGGGGGAGGATGGCCTGCACGCCGGGGTGGTCGATGCAGAGCACGGCGCGCCCGTAGAACGGCACCCGGTTCACGAAGTCGACGAAGCCCTGCTCGAGCGCCTCCCGGGTCTTCCAGTGGTCGAGGTGCTCCGGGTCGACGTTGGTCACGACGACCAGCGTGGGGGTGTAGTGGAGGAAGGACCCGTCCGACTCGTCGGCCTCGACCACGATCCAGTCGCCGCGGCCGAGCTTGGCGTTCGAGCCGAAGGCGTTCATCTTCCCGCCGACCACCGCGGTGGGGTCGAGCCCCGCCTCGGCCATGAGATGGGCGGCCATCGAGGTCGTGGTGGTCTTCCCGTGCGAGCCACCGATGGCGATGCCCTGCCGGAGCCGCATGAGCTCGGCGAGCATCTCGGCGCGGGGGATGACCGGGATCTGGCGGCGCCGGGCCTCCACGACCTCCGGGTTGTCGCGCCGGACCGCGGACGAGATCACGACGACGTCGGCGTCGCCCACGTGGGCGGCGGCGTGGCCGAGCTCGATGCGGCCCCCCAGGCCGGCGAGCCGGCGGGTGGTCTCCGAGGCCTTCAGATCCGACCCGGAGACCGGGTAGCCGAGGTTGAGGAGCAGCTCGGCGATGCCGCTCATGCCGATGCCGCCGATGCCGACGAAGTGGGTGCGGGGGTTGCGGGAGCGGAAGAGGGTCATGTCGGGCGGCCCGGTTCGGGACGGACGGGGCGGAAGCCGGGGCCGCGGTCGCGCCCCTTGGGCGAGCCCCAGCGACGCACGGTGAGCTGCGTGAGGACGTCGGCGATCTCGCTGGCGGCCTGGGGGCGCCCCAGCATGCCGGCGGCGCGGGACATCTCGTCGCGCCCCGCCGGGTCGAGCAGGATGCGCCGGATCTCGGCGGCGAGGAGCTCGCCGGTGAGGTCGCGCTCCTCGATCATCACCGCGGCGCCGGCGTCGACCAGGCTCTGCGCGTTCTTCACCTGGTGGTTGTCGGCCGCGGCCGGGAAGGGGACGAGGATCGAGGGCTTCTTGCAGACCGTCAGCTCGGCGAGCGTGGTGGCGCCGGCGCGGCAGACGACGAGGTCGGCGTCGGCGTAGGCCCGGCTCATGTCCACGATGAACTCGCGCACGTCGGGCTCGAAGCCCACGCCGGCGTAGCCCTTCTCCACCTGCTCGCGGTCGCGGGCGCCGGTCTGGTGGGTGAACTGGACCCGCTTGCGGAGGTCGGCGAGGAACGGCAGGGCCTCGATGACCCGCATGTTGAGGCCGTGGGCGCCCTGCGAGCCGCCGAAGACGAGCACGCCGAGCCGCTGGTCGCGCTTCGAGACCGGGAGCAGGTAGTTGTCGAGGAGCTGGCGCCGGATGGGATTGCCGAGCTGCTGGACGCGCCCCCGCGGGAAGTGGCGCCCGGCCTCCGGGAAGGCCGTGAAGGCCGCCTGGACCACCCGCCCGAGCAGGCGGTTCGTGAGCCCGGCGACGGCGTTCTGCTCCTGCACCGCCGTGGGGATGCCCATGAGCCGTGCGGCGAGCACCACCGGCCCGGAGGCGTAGCCTCCCACGCCCACCACGACGTCCGGCTTCCACTTCCGGAGCACCCGCCAGGACTGGACGAAGGCGCGCGGCAGCCGGAGCAGGCCGGACAGGATCGATCCCGCCCCCTTGCCCTTCAGGCCGCGCACGTCGATGAGCTCGATGGGATAGCCGGCGATGGGCACCACCGAGGCCTCGAGCCCGCGGGCGGTGCCCACGAAGACCACGTCGTTCTTGGGGTGGCGCGTCACCACCTCCTCGGCGAGTGCGATGCCCGGGAAGACGTGTCCGCCCGTCCCCCCGCCGGCGACGAGGAGCCTCACGAGGCGCTCCCGGCCGCCGCGGCGGCGACCCGCGTGGACCGCTGGGGTCGCAGGAAGCCGCCCGAGCCGGCGCTCACCGAGAGCAGCATCCCGGCGGCCGCGAGCATCGTCATGAGGGAGCTGCCGCCGTAGGAGACGAAGGGGAGGGTGAGCCCCTTCGTGGGGGCGAGACCGAGCACCACCGCCAGGTTCACGAGCGCCTGGGAGGTGACGAGCGTGGTGAGGCCGAGGGCCAGGTAGCAGCCGAAGGGGTCGGGCGCGAGCGCCGTGGCCCGGAGCCCCCGCCAGAACAGCAGCGCGAAGAGCAGCACGAGGAGCATCGTGCCCACGAGCCCGGTCTCCTCGGCGATGACCGCGGCGATGAAGTCGGTGTGCGCCGCGGGGAGGTAGAAGAGCTTGCCCTTGCCCTCGCCGAGCCCCTGGCCGAACCACCCGCCGTTGCCGATGCCGAGCAGCGACTCGACGATCTGGAAGCCGATGCCGTCGCGGTGCTGCCAGGGGTCGAGGAAGGCGGTGATGCGCTGCATCCGGTAGGGCGTGCCGGCGACGAGCTTCCAGCCGATGGGGATGGCGAGGAGCACCGCGCCCACGAGGTAGCCGAGCTTCACGCCGCCGGCGAAGAGCATGACGAACAGCACGACGAGCAGGATCACCGCCGTGCCCAAGTCCTTCTCGAGCAGGACGAGGGCGACGAGCAGGCCGGTCACCGCCACGTGGGGCAGGAAGCCGATGGAGAACATCTTGACCCGCTCCCGCTTCCGCGCGAGCGAGCGGGCCAGGTAGAGCACGAGCACCACCTTGGCCGCCTCGGCGGGCTGGAAGCGGAGCACCCCGAGGTCGATCCAGCGGCGCGCGCCGCCGGCCACCTTGCCGATGCCGGGCACGAGGACCGCCACGAGCGCGAGGACGACGACGATGAGGAGCGGCACCGCCAGCGCCTCGAGCCGGCGGTAGCCGAGGCGGACGAGGAGGAGCAGGAACCCCATGCCCAGCCCGGCGGCCACGAGCTGGCGCTTCAGGTAGTAGAACTGGTCGTGGACGCGGGCGTCGGCGGTCACGGCGCTCGCCGAGTAGACCATGACGAGGCCGATGCCGGTGAGGAGCAGGACCGCGGCGAGGAGCCAGGGGTCCACCGCCTGGGGCGGCAGCGTGCGTCGGGAGGTGGGGGCGTCGTCGCTCATGGAAGGGGTGAGGCCCGGGCCAGGGCGCGGAAGGCCTCGCCACGCTCCTCGTAGGAACGGAACTGATCGTAGCTCGCGCAGGCCGGCGAGAGGAGGACCACGTCGCCGGGAACGGCCAGCGCGGCCGCACGCTCCACGGCGCGGCGGAGGTCGCCGCAGGACTCGGTGGGCGCGAGGTCGGAGAGCTCCCGCTCGATGGCGGGGGCGTCCTCACCCAGGGTGAGGAGCGCCTTCACCCTCCCGGGGAAGAGCGGCCGGAGCGGCGCGTAGGGCGCCTTCTTCCCGCGCCCGCCGAGGAGGAGGATCACGCCGGGACCCCCGGCCGGGAAGGCCTGGAGGCCCACCACGGTGGAGTCGACGTTGGTGGCCTTCGAGTCGTTCACCCACTCGACGCCGCCGCGCTCGGAGACGAGCTCGAGCCGGTGGGGCAGGCCGGGGAAGAGGTCGAGGCCGCGCTGCACGGCCGGCCCGGGGACGCCCATGATGCGGGCGCAGGCCACCGCGGCCATGGCGTTCTCCCGGTTGTGGCGGCCCCGGAGCGCCCGGCTGCGGACGCGGTAGCGCTCCCGCCCGCCCGTGGGACCGGGGGAGCGCAGCACCTCGCCGTCGTCCCGCGCCGCCCTGGGCGCCCGCG
>DAOMFN010000235.1:0-4360 GCA_035429785.1 Anaeromyxobacteraceae bacterium | reverse complement strand
CCCGGCCAGTGCGAGGGACGCGGCCTCGGCGAGGGCCCCGTCCGGAATCGGCGAGGCCAGCACCAAGGTGCAGCCCGACGCCCGCAGGCGCTGGACGTTCTCGGCCCGAGCCGCTGCCACCACCGGTACGGCCGACAGGGCGGCGTCGCCCCGCAGGCCCGCGAGCGTGTCGCCGCCGTCGGGCGGCGGGTCCACGAGGACCACGAGGTCGGGGTGGTGCCGCGCCGCTCCAGCGCCGGCGCAGAAGCCCGGGCGGGAGGGCAGCGTGGCCAGGCTCGCCGACTCGAGCTGCCGGATCACCAGGTCCATGGCGGGCCCCGGCTCTCCCACGACGAGCACCTTGCGGCCCGACTCCACCGCGTCGGCGAGCTCGTCGGGCATCGGCATCCCGTGCCGGATCATGAAGGCGGCGAGCTCCTCGCGCGCGATGCGCCGGTGACCGCCCGGGGTCCGGTGCGCCTTCAGCCTCCGCGCCTTGATCCAGTTCACCACGGTCGGCAGGGACACGCCGAGGACGTGGGCGGCCTCGAAGGTGGTGTAGAACCGGCGCATCGGGAGGGAGCGGAGCATACACCAGACCGTGGTAAGGAAAGGTCCCATGCCCCCTCCGGCCACGTACCTGCTGGGTGCCGTGCAGATGACCTCCACGGCCGACCGGGCCCGCAACCTGGCCACGGCCATCCGCCTCCTGAACGAGGCCGCCGACCTCGGCGCGCGGCTCGTGGGGCTCCCCGAGAACTTCGCCTTCATGGGGCGGGACGAGGAGCGCATCGCCACCGCCGAGACGCTCGAGGGGCCCACGCTCGCCGCGGTGCGCGAGGTCGCCCGCGCCCGGAAGATCTGGGTCGTGGCCGGCTCGATCGCGGAGAAGGTGGACCTGCCGGGCAAGACCGCCAACACGAGCGTCCTCGTCGCCGACGACGGCTCCATCGCCGCGGCCTACCGGAAGATCCACCTCTTCGACGTGAACATCCCCGACGGCGCCCGGTACGCCGAGTCGGAGAGCGTGGCGCCGGGCGGCGAGGTGGTGCTCGCCCCCACCCCGCTCGGACGCATCGGCCTCTCCATCTGCTACGACCTCCGCTTCCCCGAGCTCTACCGGAAGCTCTCCGGCCTGGGGGCCGAGGTGGTCTTCATTCCCGCGGCGTTCACGCTCTTCACCGGCAAGGACCACTGGGAGGTGCTGGTGCGCGCCCGGGCCATCGAGAACCTCTGCTGGGTGGTGGCCCCGGCCCAGGTGGGGCGCCACTCGGCCAACCGCCTCACCTACGGGAACGCGATGGTCGTCGACGCCTGGGGGACGGTCCTCGCCCGCTGCCCGGACGGCGAGGGGGTGTGCGTGGCCCGGTTCGACCGGGCGCGCATGGAGAAGGCCCGCCAGGAGCTCCCGGCGCTGAAGCACCGGCGGCTGTGATATCGCCCGCCATCGCCCCCGTGCCCTGAACCGGGGAACCGGATCCGGGTGACGGGGGAGCGTGTGTCCCTCGCTCCCCCTCTACCCCACCCCACCCCACCTCGCTAGCCTTCCCCATGTAGAGGGGGAAGCGCGGGGTCATGAAGCGGGGACTCCATCGAGCATGGCCGGTCCTCCTGGCGCTCCTGCTGGCCGCCTGCGGGCAGGCCACCGGTGCGCCGGAGGACCCCGCCTTCCTGGTCCGGGACACCGCCGTGGTCGTCCGCACCGATGCCGCCTTCACCCGGAGCGCCGACTTCCCGGCGCGGGTGGAGAGCACGGTCGAGGCGGCCCTGCAGTACTGGGGCGGCGACTGGCAGCACCTCCGCGGCACCACCATCGTCTTCGAGGGCGCCGCCCGGGTCGACTGCCCGGGGCTCGGCCCCTCGCTCGGCTGCTGGGACGGCGACATCCGCCTCACCACCCGGGACGCCGGCGAGCAGGTCCGCTGCGTCGAGGCCACCGTGCTCGTCCACGAGGTGGGGCACGCGGTCATCGGCGACGCCGACCACGCGGACCCGCGCTGGATGGACTTCGAGCGGGTGGCCGAGCGGCTCGCCGGCCGCACCGGCTACACCGATGCGGGCGTCACGGCGTGCGTCCCCGTCGCGTCGGTGTGGCGGCACCCCGGACGGCGCTGACCCGTCCTACCCCGCACCCCTGCGGAACCGCGCCGTCGCGAGGCCGAAGATGGCCGCGCCGAAGAGCGCGAGCGCGAGCAGCTGCGGCCAGACGTCGGCGAGCCCCGCTCCCTTCATCATGTTGGCCCGCGCCACCTCCTGGTAGTAGCGGAGCGGGTTCGCCCAGGTGACGGCCTGCATCCAGCGGGGCATCGAGTCGATGGGGGTCATGATCCCGGAGAGGAGCATCGCCGGCATCGTGAAGAGGAACCCGCCCATGAAGGACTGCTGCTGGTTGGAGGAGAGCGTGGAGATGAGGAGCCCGACGCCGAGCGTGGTGAGCAGGTAGAGGAAGGTCGCCACCGCCATCACCCCCAGGTTCCCGCGCAGCGGGACGCCGAAGATCCAGGTGCCGGCGGCGGTGAGGAGCAGCACGTCGAAGAAGCCGATGAAGACGAAGGGGGTCATCTTCCCGGCGAGGAGCAGGGTGGCCGGGATGGGCGTCACCGCCACCTGCTCGAGCGTGCCCTGCTCCCGCTCCCGGGAGAGACCCATGGCGGTGACGATGGTGGTCACCACCACGAGGAGCATGGCCGCGATGCCGGGCACGATGTAGGGAGGGCTCTTCAGCCCCGGGTTGTAGAAGAGCCGGGGCACGACCTCGACCCGCGGCGGAGCGGGGCTCCCCGAGGCCCGGGCGAGCGCCGCGGCGCGCTGCAGCGCCTCCTCCCCGAAGTAGCGGGAGACCGCACCGGCGGCGACGTTGGAGCGGTTCGGGTCGGTGCCGTCCAGGATCACCTGCACCTCGGCCGGGCGGCGCGCCGCGAGGTCGGCGCCGAACCGGGGCGGGATGACGATGGCGGCGGCGGCCTCCCCCCGGTCGAGGGCCCGACCTCCCTCCTCGGCGCTGTCCACGTCCCCCACGCGGCGAAGCGTGCCGTCGGCGAGGACCCGGCGCAGGTGGAGCCGGCTCTCGGCGCTCCGGTCCTGGTCGGCGACCACGGTCGGGACCCGGTCCACGTCGAAGTCCACCGCGAAGCCGAGCACGATGGTCTGGATGAAGGGAGCGAAGACCAGCATGAACATCACCCGCCGGTCGCGCAGCGTCTGCAGCACCTCCTTGCGGACCACCGCGACGTACTGGATCCAGGCCCGGGACGGGCGGCGTCCGGAGGGTGCGGTCACGCGATCCTCCGCTTGAAGCGGCGGGTGGCGAGGGCCACGATGGCCACCGCGAAGACGGCCATGGCGAGGAGGTCGGGCCAGATGGCGGCGATGCCGTTGCCCTTCAGCAGGACCTGCCGGAGCGCGTCGACGAGGTAGCGGGCCGGGATGATCCGCGACACGAGCTGGAGCACGCGGGGCATGTTGTCGATGGGAACGAGCATGCCGGAGAGCAGGAGCGAGGGGAGCAGCGAGGAGAGCGCCCCGGCCTGCGTGGCGACGAGCTGGTTGCGGGCCACCACCGAGATGAAGAGCCCCTGGCCGAGCATGCCGGCGAGGAAGAGCAGCCCGGCGAGGATGACGAGGAGCGGGCTCCCCAGGATGGGAACGTCGAAGACGTTGCTCCCCACGCCGAGGATGAGGAGCAGCTGGACGAGGCCGATGCCCAGGTACGGGAGCAGCTTGCCGAGCACGATCTCGAGCCGGGACACCGGGGAGGCGAAGAGCTGCTCCATCGAGCCGCGCTCCCACTCCCCGGCCACGGTGAGCGCCGTGAGGAGCACGGCGGTGATGGCCATGAGGTAGGCGGCGAGCCCGGGCACGATGTAGACCGCCGACCGGGCCTCCGGGTTGTAGCGGGTCGAGATCTTCACCTGGAGCGGAGGCGCCGCGGCCATGCCCGTCGCCGCGGCCACCCGGCGCGACTCGGAGAGGGCGATGGCGTCGGTCTTCGCGAGCACCTGGTTCGCGGTGACCGGGTCGGCGGCGTCGAGGAGGAGCTGCGCCCGGGCCGGACCGCCGCGCGCGAGGTCCTTCGCGTAGCCCTGGGGCACGACGAGGATGGCCCGGGTCCGGTGGCGCCGGAACCAGGTGTCGGCCTCCGCCGCGTCCACGCCACCCACCGGGCGGAACTCCCCGTTCTCCGTGAAGGCGAGCGCCAGCCGGCGCGACTCCTCGGTGCGGTCCTGGTCGGACACCGCGAGCGGGATCCGGTCCACGTCGAACGAGACGCCATATCCAAAGAGGAGCAGCATGAGCACCGGCATGACGAGCGCCAGGACGAGCGTGCGCGGGTCGCGCTGGATGTGGAGGATCTCCTTCCAGGAGATGGCGAGCACGCGGG
>DAOMFN010000234.1:0-4361 GCA_035429785.1 Anaeromyxobacteraceae bacterium | reverse complement strand
CGGAGCACCTCGAGCAGCCGGCGGGCGCCGCGCGCGGCCCCTCCCAGGTCGGGGCGGGGCGGCACGGGACGCTCGAGGACGCGGCGGAGCGGCCCGTCGAGCCGGCCGGCGAGCAGGTCGTCGTTGGAGACGTGCTCGCAGGCGAGCCAGGGCTCCATCTCCCGCACCAGGACCGGGTACTCCGGGAAGTCGCCGCGCTCGGTGTAGACGAGGCGCGTGCCGGCGGCGATGGCGTCGGTGACGATGCCGTAGCCGGGCTTCGTCACCACGACGTCCACGGCGTGGACGACGTCCGGGTAGGTGAGCCCGAGCTCGTCGAGCCGGCCGTCCACGTCGGACGGGAACACCCAGCGGTACCGGCCCTCGCCCCCTCCGTCGCCGCGGTCCAGCGCGGGCAGCCCGATGCCGCCGAAGGAGAGGAGCACCGCCGGGCGGTCGTCGAGCCCGAGCCGCCGTCGCGACTCCTCCCGGGGCAGGCGAGGGAGGCGGGCCACGAGGCCGATCCGCTCGCGGCGGGGAAAGGCCGAGAGATCGCCGGCGAAGGGGAGCTCGAGGAGGAGCGCGGCCCGGCCGTAGGCGGCGGCGGCCCGGTCGGCGGAGGCGGCGAGCGACGGGTGGCGGGTCGAGAGGTGCCGGTAGATCCAGTCCCAGGAGAAGTTGGTGTGGCCGACCGACGGGATCCCGGCCCGGTACGCGGCCTCGAAGGCCAGCGGGGGAACGTCGGCGAGGACCAGCCGCACCCCCGCCTCGCGGAGGAAGGCCGCCTCCGCGTCGCCCCGCGCGTCGAGGCCGGCGTCGAACCGGAGGCAGGCGGCGGCGGTGGCCTCCTCGTCGATGCGGAGCGCGTCCCGCTGGACGAGCCCCACGTCGCAGGCGGACCGCCGGAAGAGGATCTCGCCGGGGATGGCGCGGCGCACCAGCGCCTCGGGTACGCTCCCCACCACGGCGAGCGGCACCTCGGGCGCGAGGCGCCGGACCTCCGCCAGCACCTCGCAGGCGCGGGTCATGTGGCCGTAGCCGTGGCCGGAGAGGTAGAGGGCGATCATCGCGCGGTGGCCGGGACGGGCGGGACGATGTCCCAGCATAACCGGCAAAAGCGCTTTCTCCCCGACGGTCGGGGCAACCCGGATGAGCCCGGGGCCTCGCTTGAAGTGCGTCGCCGCGGCGAGCACGGTTCCGGCTCGACCGGCGCCGGGAGGAGCCGGCCCAGGAGGAAGCCATGAGCCGGATCCTGATCCAGAGGTTCTCCGTGCCGGACGAGACCATGCCATTCGTCGACAAGGGCAGGGTGGACGTGCTCCACGTCGGCGAGGCGAAGATCGGGCGCGCCGTGTTCGAGCCGGGGTGGCGGTGGTCGCGCCACGAGCAGCCGCTCTTCGGGACGCGCAGCTGCGAGATGCCCCACCTCGGCTACGTGCTCTCCGGGCGCCTGTGCATCCGCATGGACGACGGGGAACAGGTCGAGGTCGCGGCCGGAGACTGGGTGACGGTGCCGCCCGGGCACGACGCCTGGACCGTGGGAGGCGAGCCCTGCGTGATCCTGGACGTGGCCGGGCTCTCGGCCCAGGCGTCGGCGCGCGAGGGCAGGGGAGGTCGCCCCTCCGCCGAGCAGCACGCCCACTGACGGGTTCCCGCCGGCCGGCGCGGGGTCCTCCGCGGTCGCCGCGTCACCCGCCGCGCGACGTCGTGAAGCGGGCGTGGAACTCGGCGAGGCGCGCCACCACCATCTCGATCTCGTCGTCGGGCGGGAGGATGGTCGTGCGGAAGTGCCAGGTCCCGGGGAGCTGGCCGAACCCGGAGCCGGGCACCACGCAGATGCCGGTCTGCTCGAGCAGCGCCAGGCAGTACCCGGCGTCGGTCGCCCCGGGAGGGAGCGTGATGCGCGGGAAGGCGTACATGGCGCCGGTGAGAGCGTTGCACTGGATGCCCGGGATGGCGTTCAGGCCCGCCTGGAGGCGCGCGGCCCGCCGGCGGAGCGATTCGAGCACCCCGTTCCGCTCCCGCTCGTAGAGGGGGAAGGACGCGTCGCCGGGGCGCGGCGGCCGCACCATGAACCAGGTGACGAGCTGCCCCACCGAGTTGGCGCAGAGCGCCACCGACTGCAGCTTCTCCACCTGGGCCATGACGTCGTCGGGGACGTTGCGGCACTCGAGGTAGCCGCCCCGGTGGCCGCACTCGCCCAGGAAGCCCTTCGACACCGAGTGGAAGCTGAAGAGGGGGACGTCGACGATGCCGCGGCGGACCAGCACCGACGCGAAGGAGACGAAGCGGTCCCCGGGCCGGTAGACGTTCTCCTGGTAGACCTCGTCGGCCAGCACCGCGAGACCGTGCCGGCGCGCGAAGTCGAGCACCATCGCGACGTTGGCCTCGTCGAGGACCGCGCCCGTGGGGTTGCCCGGGTTGATCACCGCGATGGCCCGGACCCGCACGCCCCGGCCGGTGGCCTCGGCGTGGGCGGTCTCGAGCGCCTCGAGGGAGAGGCTCCACTCCCGGGACTCGTCGAGGAAGTAGGAGACCTGGGTGCCGCCGAGGAGCGTGATGGAGGCGGAGTAGAGCGGGTACTGCGGGATGGGGATCATCACCCCGTCGGCGGGTCCGTCCACGAGCAGCCGGAGCACCGACTGGACGCCCTTGCTCGCGCCGTCGGTGAGGAAGACGTGCTCCGCGTCGGTGGGGATGCCGTCCCGCGCGTGGACGAAGTCGGCCACCGCCTGCCGGACGAAGCGGTAGCCCTTGCTCTCGGTGTAGGCGCCGACCCCGTGCTGGATCTCGCCCAGGGCCAGCCGCGCCGCGGCGCGCACGTCCTCCGGGAAGGCCTGGGCCGCCGGACCCTCGAGGAGCGCCGGCCACTCGCAGAGGGCGAGCAGCTGGCGGAGCGCGGTGAGCGGCGCCTGGCCCAGCGACTGGGGGTTGCCGATGTTGCAGTAGATGATGCGCCGGCCCTGCCGCTCCAGCTCGGCGGCGCGAGCCACGATGGCGCCGCGGACCGCGTACTGGGTCTCCCGGACCGCGTGGCTGACGTCGTGGAGCGTGAGGGACATGGCGCCTTCCTTCCCGGAGGAAAGGGCGCATCCTACCAGACGCGCGCGGGGCGGGACGAGGGCGCCCCTCCCGCCGCCGTCACTCCCGCTGGAGCTGGGCCCGGGCCAGGGCGAGCTCCTCCCGCTGCGCGTCGGTGACCCGCGGGAAGGAGAGGTCGAGCTTCTCCAGCGTCTCCACGATGGCGGCGGCCACGACGAGGCGCGTGAACCACTTCTCGTCGGCCGGCACCACGAACCAGGGGGCGTGCTCGGCGGCGGTGGCGCGGATGGCCTCCTCGTAGGCCTCCATGTAGGCCTTCCAGTGCTGCCGCTCGCGCACGTCGGCCGAGGAGAACTTCCAGTGCTTCTCCGGCTCGTCGAGCCGCTCCAGGAAGCGGCGCTTCTGCTCCTTGCGGGAGACGTTGAGGAAGAACTTCAGGATGGCGAACCCGTTGCGGGCGAGGTGGCGCTCGTAGGCGGCGATGTCCTCGAGCCGCTCGTCCCAGACCCGCTTCCCCACCAGCCGCGGGGGGATCCGCTGGCGGGCCAGGATCTGCGGGTGGACCCGCACCACGAGGACCTCCTCGTAGTAGGAGCGGTTGAAGATGCCGATGCGCCCGCGCTCGGGGGCGACCCGCTGGGAGCGCCAGAGGAAGTCGTGGTCCAGCTCCTCGGCCGAGGGCTGCTTGAAGGAGTGGACCTGGCAGCCCTGCGGGTTCACCCCCGAGAGCACGTGCTTGATGGTCCCGTCCTTGCCGGCGGCGTCCATGGCCTGGAAGACGAGCAGGACCCCCCACTCGTCGGAGGCGTAGAGCCGCTCCTGGAGGCTCGTCATGCGCTCGATCCCGTCGGCGAGGAGCCGCTTCGCCTCCGGCTTGTCCTCGGAGCCCAGCCCGCCGGTGTCGCCGGGGTCGTGGTCCTTCAGCCGGAACTTCTTGCCCCGGGTGATCCGGTAGGGGTCGAGGAACCGCGACAGGGATCGGAGCGTGCGCTTGCCGGCCATGGGTCAAGCGTTACGGGAACCCCCGCGGGTCCGCAAGGCCCGGATCGGAGGCCCCCATGCGGCACGCACCGCCTCCTCGCCGTGCGCCCGGGAGAGGCGACGGACGGTGAAGTGACCCCAGGCGGTCCTCTGGTAGTGGTTCATGAAGACGAGGTTCAAAGCCGCCCCCCCGGCCGCGCCCACGACCGGGACGAGCTGGGCCGCCGCCTTTTCCGACACCGCCACGCTGAACCGGCTCGCGACCGTGGTCACGAGCCTGGCCAGCGCCGGGGCGCCCCGGTCGGCGGCGGCTCGGGCCACCCCCTTCTTGTCGATTCACACGGCGGCCTCCGAGACCG
>DAOMFN010000233.1:0-4366 GCA_035429785.1 Anaeromyxobacteraceae bacterium | reverse complement strand
GGTGCTGGTCGCCGTTCGCCGGCTGAGCCACCGTGCGGCGCTGCGCCGCCTGTGCGCGGAGTTCGAGGACGACGGCGCCTTCCTTCACTGCGAGCGAGGCCGCCAGGAGCAGCGGCGAGGCCACCGCCCAGATCCACCTGCGTACCGGCCCCCGCGCCGTCTCCCGCTCGCGTGCGCGCGAGGGCTCGCGCCCGGCGAGCCAGGCGACCGCGCTCGCGAGCGCCAGCATCCCGGAGAGCGACGAGGAACGCCCCGAGACGTAGGTGACCGCCTCCACCTGGACGGGGTGGACGGCGAAGAGGATCGCGCCGACGAGCGGCGCCGCCCGGAGCGCGGGAGCGTCGGCGCCGGTGCGCGCCGCCACCCGCCGCAGCAGGGCCAGGACGAGGAGCGAACTCGTGGCGTGGACGGCGAGGTTCACCGCGTGGAACCCGGCGACTCCCAGGCCGGAGGCCCGGTCGACGGAGAAGGTGAGCTTGAGGAGCGGCCGGATGCCCGGCATGGACCGCCACCAGGCCGCCGGCGAGGCCACCCGGGGGTCGTTCACGATCACGTTCCAGTCGTCGAACTGGAAGGTCCCGGCGAAGGAGGTCGCCCAGGCCGTCGCGACCGCGGCGAGCAGGATCAGGGGGTCCCGGGTGCGCTCGCCCACGGCGCTCACCCGCGCGGGGGCGCCTCGGCGAAGGCGCGCTCCACCAGCGCGGCCGCCGTCCACCAGCGGTCCGGCGCCCCGAGCAGCACGACCAGCACCTCCCGCCCGTCCCTCCGCGCGCTCGCGACCACGCACTTGCCGGCCTGCGGCGTGAACCCGGTCTTCACGCCGTCCGCGCCCGGGAGCCGACCCAGGAGCGCGTTGCTCGTGGGCGCCGCGAGGACGCGCCCGGCCCGCGTCGAGAGGCGGACCTCGGGCAGCGCCACGATCCGTCGGAACTCGGCGCTCGCCAGCGCGGCACGGGTGAGCACGAGCAGGTCCCTCGCCGTGGTCCGCTGTCCCCGCGCGTCGTGCCCGCACGGGTCGACGATCCGGGTGGCGCGGAGCCCGAGCGCGGTGGCCCGCCGGTTCATCCGGGAGACGAAGGCAGTGGAACCGCCGGGCTCCCGCTCGGCGAGCGCCCTGCAGGCGTCGTTGGCCGAGGCCACCAGCATGGCGGCGAGGGCGTCGGCGACCCGGATCTCCTCCCCGGACCGGAGGCCGATGCGCGACCCGGTCTCGGCCGCCGCCCGGGCCCCCACGCGCAGCCACCCCGCCTCCGGCGGGTCCTCGAGCACGACCAGCGCCGCCAGGATCTTGGCGAGCGACGCGGGGGGACGGGGAGCGTCGGGCGCCCGCTCCCAGAGCACCTCGCCGTCCACCGCGACGAGGTAGGACGGCGCCGCGTCCGGGAACCGGTCCACCGCCGGACCCGCGCCGGATGCGGCCAGGAGGACCGCCACCGCCGCCGCGACGACCGCCACGCCCGCGCCCCTCGCCGGTCCCGGCTACCAGGGCAGCAGGCTCTTCACCGCCTTCTTCGCGGCGTCCCCCGCTGCGTCCTCGGGCTTCGGCGTGGGCGGGGGCGCCTTCTTGCCCTTGTCGAGCAGGTCCCCGGCGTAGGTCGTGCAGAAGGAGCGGTAGCAGGTGGTGAGGCTGGTGTAGGTCCGGCCCGCGCATTCCCGCTGGGCGACGGTCCGGGTCTCGGCCGGGCACGACTGGCCCAGGAAGGCGAGCAGGGAGTCCGACCCGTCGGTGCAGCGCCGCTCCGCCTCGCGACGCGCGGCGTCGGCGCAGGCCTCGGCCCGCATCGCCGGGAGGTCCTTCCCGCAGAGCGCGGACAGTCCGCCGGTCGTCGACGCCGGCTGTGCCGAGAGGGCGCTCACGCCCTCGGCGGTGGCCGCCTTCCGGCACAGCGTGGCCCGGTCGGCCGGATCGGTGCACATCGCCGTGGGGCCGGTGAACATCGAGACGGCCAGCGCGGCGGCGCCCTCGCGGCAGCCCTGGGCCTGGAGCGCCGCTCCCTCGGCCTGGATGGCCGCGACCTGGCGGCGGGTCTCCGCGGCGTCGCAGGCCGTGCCGAGCTTCCTCCCGCTCATCTTCATGAGCATCTCGCCCTGCGAGCTCCGCACCGTCATCTTGCCGTCGTACCCGTCCGGCCGCTGGAGGATCTCCCCCTCCCCCGACATCCGCTCCTCCCCCTCGCACACCATCGACCAGGTCATCTTCTTCCCGTCGTTCTTGACGTTCGTGACCTTGCACTTGTCGTCCCGGCCGGTGCCGGGCGGCTCGGTCATGCCCTTCCTCGGCACGCAGACCGTGGAGGTCTGGGCGGGCATGGAGAAGCCCTGCATCTGCATCTCCACGGTCTGCTCCCATTGCACCCCGGGCTCGGGCGGGACGGCGGCGCCCTTCGCGGGCGGGGCGGCGACGACGAGGGCGGGAGCGACGAGGACGGCGAGCGCGAGCCAGGATGGCTTCATGGGATCCCTCCGGTGGAGCCGGATCATACGCAGGGCCCGGCCCGTCCGCAGATCCCCCGAACCGGAGACGAGTCAATCGATAGCCTTGTTCTATGGCTACGTCTCAAACGATGTCTTGGACCGCCGGGCCCGGACGCGGCATCCTCCGGCTCGAAAAGGAGGAACACCGCATGTACGCCTCTCCCAGCAACCTCTCCCCTTCCGCCCGCCGCGACGTGGCCGCCTCCCTCAACCAGCGGCTCGCCGAGGGTCTCGACCTGCACGCCCAGGTGAAGGTCGCCCACTGGAACGTGAAGGGTCCCCTCTTCCCGGCCCTCCACCCGCTCTTCGAGCAGTTCGCGGTCTCCCTCGCCGCGTTCAACGACCAGATCGCCGAGCGCGCGGTGACGCTGGGCGCCATCGCCACCGGCACGGTCCGGCAGGTCGCCGGCGTTTCGGACCTGCCCGAGCTGCCGCCGGGCGTGGTCCGCGGGCTCGACCTCGTGACGCTGCTCGCCGACCGGATCGACGCCTACCTGGTCGGCCTCCGGACGACCCGCGACCTCGCCGACGGCCTCGGCGACGGGGACACCGTCGATCTCCTCACCCAGGTGGTGACCGAGTTCGAGAAGAACGCCTGGTTCCTGCGCGCCACGGCGGAGGGCGCCTGAGCCGGGAGGTCGAGCGGGCCTTCGACGCCGCCGCCGCAGGCTACGACCGGCTGCGGCGCCAGCTCATCCCCTGCTTCGACGACTTCTACGCGGCGGCGCTCGACATGCCGGGGTTCCGGCGCGGCGCCTCGCCGCGGGTCCTCGACCTGGGCGGGGGCACGGGCCTGCTCGCCGGCATGGTCCTGGAGCGCTGGCCCCGGGCCCGGGTGGAGCTCGTGGACCTCGCGCCCGGGATGCTCGAGCAGGCGCGGGCCCGGTTCGCCGGGCGGGAACGGCAGGTGCGGATCCGCCGGGCGGACTACCTGCGCGACCCGCTCGGCGGACCCTGGGACGCGGTGGTCTCCGCCCTGTCCATCCACCACCTCCCCGACGCGGGGAAGCGGGCCCTCTTCCGCCGGGCCTTCGCCGCGCTCCGCCCCGGGGGCTGGTTCGTGGACGCCGACAACGTCCTCGCCGCCACGCCGGCCCTGGCGGCCGCCCACGGGGCGGAGTGGATCGCACGGGTCCGGGCGACCGGCATCGCGCCGGGCGAGCTCCGCGCCGCGCTCCGCCGCACCCGGCTCGACGTGCTCGCCCCGCTCCCCGATCAGCTCCGGTGGCTGCGGGCCGCCGGGTTCGTGGACGTGGACTGCACCCACCGCTGGCTCCACTTCGCCGTGTTCGGCGGACGCCGCCCCCCCGTCACGCGTGGTGCGTCCGGCGCTCGGCCTCGGCCTTGACGGCGCCCGCTCCCAGCGGCTGGGCCACGCCGAGCTGGCGCATGAGCCCCAGCGCGTCCCACTGGGTCCAGCTCTCCACGATGCGCCCGCCCTTGAAGCGGTCCACGGTGATGCCCTCCACCGTGCACCGCGCCCCCATCGGCGCGAGGCCGAGCAGCTCGCCCTGGTGGGTGCCGGTCATCCTCCAGTGCTGCACGCAGACGTCGCCGGCGGCGTAGGAGGCCAGGATGGCGGGCTTCAGGTCGGGGAACGCCTTGCGGTACATCCGGCAGTTCTCCTTCTCCTGCGAGCGGTCCGCGTCGCCCGTGACGGGGTCGTGGGCGCGGAAGTCCTCCGAGCAGAGCTCGTCGAAGACCTCCAGGTTGCCCTTTCCGAACGCCTCCTCCATGAGGCGGCGGGACGTCTGCTTCATGTCGACGGCCATGGCTGGCTCCTCTCGCCCTCCCGCGCCGCTCCTAACCGCGCCCCGGTCCGGGACCGGGCCAGGAAGGGGCGTAAGCGCGGCGAGACCCGGGAAGAATCGGCTTTTACCGGGAGCCGGAG
>DAOMFN010000232.1:0-4372 GCA_035429785.1 Anaeromyxobacteraceae bacterium | reverse complement strand
GCCGGTGAGCCGGTAGCCGGGTCCGGTGATCTCGACCGGGCGGTCTCCCCGCACGAGCCCGTCGGCGCCCGTCCAGCGGGCCGACTCGGTGCGGGCGGTGACGTCGCCGCGCGTGAGCACCACGCCGCCTCCGGCGTCCCAGGCGTTCGCCCCGACCTCTCCGCGGAGCGTCCGCGCCGCGACCTCGATGCCGGGCATCCCGGACCGCGGCACCTGCACGGTCGCCTCCTCGGCCTCCACCGCGCCCGTGTCCCGGCGGTACCACGCCCGGGCCGCCGTACCGGATGCCGCGAGGTCGCCTCCCCGGAAGGCCCGGAAGCGAACCTCCTCCATCGTCACCCGGGGTGGCTCGGCTGGCGGTCGCCGCGGCCCGTCGCCGCAGCCGGCGAGCGCGATAATTGACGCAGCACAAGCCAGGAGCGCTCCGGTGGACCGCACCGACGGAAGAGTCGGAACCTGTGAGAAGGCCGTTGTCAAGTGGCACAAACCTTGCTGTGGAGACGATAGCCCGCGTCTCCGGAGGCCACAAGACCTTTCCGGCACGAACCGTGCCTGTCCCGAAAATTAACGTGAATCCGGCGGCTTCGTCTTCCAGCGCCGGTGCATCCAGACCCATTCCGCCGGGGCCTTCCGGATGGCCTGCTCCATGCGGGCGGTGCAGTGTGCCGTGATGCGCAGCACCTCGGCCTCCTTGTCGGCCGGGTTGGCGTCGAAGGGCACCGGCTCGATCTCGAGGACGTAGCCGTCGCCGGCGCGGGGCCCCCTGCGGCGCGACCAGCCCACGAAGACCGGGCACCCGAACCGGATGGCCAGGTCGGCCGCGGCGCGGGGGGTGGCCGCGAGGTGGCCGAAGAAGGGCACGAAGACGCTCTGCACCTTCGTGTCCTGGTCGATGAGGATGCCGAGCGCCTTGCCGTCTCGCAGGGCACGCAGCAGCGCCCGGCCGCCGGAGGGATCCTCGCGGAACAGGGTGGGAACGCCACCGCGGGCCCGGAACTCCTCGACGAGGTCGTCGATACGCCGGTCCCAGCTGCGGGCGGCGATGACCACGGACGGGCACCCGGCCGAGACGATGCGCCGGGCCAGGAGCTCCCAGCTGCCGAGGTGTCCGGTGACGAAGATGAAGCCCTTCCCGGCCTGGCTGGCGGCGCGGAGCATGGCCTCGCCGTCGCCGGCGAAGGTGACGTAGTCGGCGAGCCTGCGGTCGATGCGGGGCATCTGCGCCACCTCGGCGGCGCCGTGGCCGAAGTGGAGGAAGCAGGCGTGCGCGATCTCCCGCCGCTCCGCCTCGGTCTTCTCCGGGAACGCGAGCGCGAGGTGTCCGAGCGCGAGCTCCCGGTCGCGCCGCCCGAGCCACCAGCCCAGCTGGCCGATGAGGCCGCCCGCGGCCCAGGTGACCCGGAAGGGGAGGATCGCGCCCAGCCAGAGGCCGAGCCGGATGGCCCAGACCCGCAGCGTGCGGCGGGTCCGCTTCGCCCAGGGCAGCTCCTCGCTCACGGCGCCGCCGGCCCCCGCGCCGCGAGGAGGAGGTCGCAGAGTTCCCGGACGGCGCCGCGCCCGCCCGGATGGCGGGAGACGAAGCGCACCGCGGGGAGGACGTCGGGGTAGGCGTCGGCCGGGGCCGCGGAGAGCCCCACCCGCCGCAGGAGCGGGATGTCGTTCACGTCGTCGCCCATGTAGGCCACCGCCTCGTCGGGGATGCCGAGGTGGGAGAGCGTGGCGTAGCCCTCGAGCTTGTCGCGCTGGGAGAAGATCATGTGCTTGAAGCCCAGGTCCTCGAGCCGCTTGCGGGTGGCCATGCCGGGCCGGCCGGAGATGACGCCGAAGTCCACCTGGCCGCGCAGCCGGACGATCCCGTGGCCGTCCCGGACGTCGAAGGCCTTGAGCGCCTCCCCCTCCGGCCCGAACCAGATGCGCCCGTCGGTGAGGACGCCGTCCACGTCGAGGAGCACGAGCCGCACCCGGGCGGCGCGGGCGAGGAGGTCGGGATCCCAGGCGCCGGTCACGGCTGCCCCAGGGCCCGGCGGATGCGCAGGACGTCGGCGAGCAGCCGGTCGGCCATGTCGAAGTCGAGCGAGTTCGGGCCGTCGGAGCGCGCGGTCGCCGGGTCCTCGTGGATCTCGGCGAAGAGCGCGTCGATGCCCACCGCCGCTGCGGCGCGGGCCAGCGGGGCCACGAACTGCCGCTCACCCCCGGTGACGTCGCCGGCGGCGCCGGGCAGCTGCACCGAGTGGGTGGCGTCGAGGCACACCGGGACGCCGAGCTCCCGCATGAGGACGAGCCCCCGCATGTCCACGACCAGGTTCCCGTAGCCGAAGGAGGCGCCCCGCTCGGTGAGGAGGATGTCGCTCGCGCCGGCCTCGCGGCACTTCGCCACGGCGTGGCGCATGTCGCGGGGGGCGACGAACTGCCCCTTCTTCACGTTCACCGCCCGTCCGTACCGGGCGCAGGCCATGACGAGGTCGGTCTGCCGGCAGAGGAAGGCCGGGACCTGCAGGACGTCCACCACCTTGCCCACCGGCTCGGCCTGCCAGGACTCGTGCACGTCGGTGAGCGTGGGGAGCCCGGTCTCGGCCTTCACCCTCCCGAAGACCCGCAGCCCCTCCTCCATCCCGGGGCCCCGGAAGCTCTTCCCGGAGGAGCGGTTGGCCTTGTCGAAGCTGGCCTTGAAGACGACCGGGATCCCGTGGCGGGCGGCGAGGTCCTTCACGCGGCGCGCATGGGAGAGCGCCTGGGCCTCCGACTCGATGACGCAGGGCCCGGCGATGAGGAGCAGCGGCCGGCCGTCGCCCACCTCGTGCCCCCCGATGCGGGCTCGGATCGTCTCCATGGCTCCTCCTCGTGGCGCGGTGGGCGGGGCCGCGAGGCCCCGCGGCCCGTCAGGCGCCCTTGCCCACCGGCAGCTTGGTGACCTCGGCCCCGCCCTCGCGCGCCCGCGCGTCGCGGTGCGCCATCGAGGCCTTCACGAAGCCGGCGAAGAGCGGGTGGGGGCGGAAGGGCTTCGACTTGAACTCCGGGTGGAACTGGCAGCCCACGAAGTGCGGGTGGTTGGGGAGCTCGATCATCTCCACGAGCCCGAGCTCCGGGTTGGTGCCGGAGACCACCATCCCCCCGGCCTCGTACTTCTGCCGGTAGGCGTTGTTGAACTCGAACCGGTGGCGGTGCCGCTCCTGGACGAGGTCCTGCCCGTAGAGCTCGCGGGCCTTGGTGCCCTTCTCGAGGCGGCAGGCGTAGGAGCCGAGACGCATCGTCCCGCCCTTGTCCTCGACGCCCCGCTGGGCCTCCATGAGCGTGACCACCGGGTGGGGCGTGGCCTCGTCGAACTCGAGCGAGTTGGCCCGCTCCAGGCCGAGCACGTTGCGGCCGAACTCGATGGTGGCCATCTGCAGGCCGAGGCAGATGCCGAAGAAGGGGATCTTGCGCTCGCGGGCGTGGCGGACCGCCAGGATCTTGCCCTCGGTGCCGCGGATGCCGAACCCGCCGGGGACGAGGATGCCGTCCACCTTGTCGAGCGCGGAGAGGTCGCCGTCCTCCAGCCGCTGGGCGTCGATGAACTCGAGCCGCACCTTGCAGTCGTTGGCGATGCCGCCGTGGACGAGCGCCTCGTTCAGGCTCTTGTAGCTCTCCACGAGCTCGACGTACTTGCCGACCACGCCGATGCGGACGTCGCCCAGGCGGGGCCGGGTCACCTTCTCGACGATGGTCTCCCAGCGCTCGAGGCGCGGGGCGCGGCTCCAGATGTTGAGGAGCTCGGCCAGCTTGTCGTCGAGCCCCTCCCTGTGCAGCGCCAGCGGCACCTCGTAGATCGAGGAGACGTCGCGGGCGGTGAACACCGCCGACGGGTCGACGTTGCAGAAGAGCGCGATCTTGTCCTTCATCTCCCGGGAGATCTCGCGGTCGGCGCGGGTGAGCAGCACGTCGGGCTGGATGCCGATCTCGCGCAGCTCCTTCACCGAGTGCTGGGTGGGCTTGGTCTTCAGCTCCCCGGCCGCGGCGATGTAGGGGATGAGCGTGAGGTGGACGTAGACCACGTTCTCGCTGCCCACGTCGTACTTCATCTGCCGGATGGCCTCGAGGAAGGGCAGCGACTCGATGTCGCCCACCGTCCCGCCCACCTCGACGATGACGATGTCGCAGCCGTCGGCCGCCTCGCGGATGACCGCCTTGATCTCGTCGGTGATGTGGGGAATGACCTGGACGGTCTTCCCCAGGTACTCGCCGCGCCGCTCCTTGTTGATGACGGCCTGGTAGATGCGCCCGGTGGTGTAGTTGTTCTTCCGGGTCATCTTGGCGCCGGTGAAGCGCTCGTAGTGCCCCAGGTCGAGGTCGGTCTCGGCGCCGTCGTCGGTGACGTAGACCTCGCCGTGCTGGA
>DAOMFN010000231.1:0-4385 GCA_035429785.1 Anaeromyxobacteraceae bacterium | reverse complement strand
GAGCAGCGCGACCGGGGGCGCTGCGAGGCGGCCCTCGAGCTCTACGGCCAGGCGCTCGGCATCGACGGACGCAACGCCGCCGCCCTCGCCGGCCGCGGGGCGTGCTATCTGGAACTCTCGCGGTACGCCCAGGCGGAGGCCAGCTTCGAGGCCGCCCTCGAATCCGACCCCCGCAATGCCGAGGCCCTCTTCGGCCTCGGCGAGACCTACCGCTACATGGGGCGCAACCCGGAGGCCGTCGCCCTATATGAACGGTTCCTCGTGGTGCGACCCACCGGAGACGAGGCGGCCGCGGCGCGGCGGCTCGTCGTTCAACTGAAGGAGTGAAAGAGATGCCGGACACCGTGAAGCCCTCCCAGACCGAGGACGATTACTTCGCCCGGGAGGACGCGGAGAAGAAGCGCAAGCTGGCCCAGAGCGTGAAGCGCGACATGGCGGCCGAGGAGGCCCGGCGCCTGAAGGAGCTGCACCAGGGGCACTGCCCGAAGTGCGGCCACGACATGCACGAGGTGAACCTCCGCGGCGTGGGGGTCGACGTCTGCTTCGCCTGCAACGGGATCTTCCTGGAAGCCCACGAGGTCGAGGCCTTCCAGCGCCAGATCAACGAGGGGCGCCGCGGCGTGGTCGCGGCCATCCTGAACTGGCTGAAGCCCGAGCAGGCGCAGAAGTAGGCGGGATGGCGCTCTCCGGCGAAGAGGTCCGGCGCATCGCCGCGCTGGCGCGCCTGCGCCTCTCCCCCGGGGAGGAGGAGCGGCTGGCCGTCGAGCTGTCGGCCATCCTCGACTACGTCCGGCAGCTCGAGGAGCTCGACGTGTCGGACGTGGAGCCGATGACCCACGCCCTCGCGGCGGGCGAGACCCCGTTCCGCGAGGATGCCGTGGCTCCGGGGCTCTCGCCGGAGGAGGCCCTCTCGAACGCCCCGGCCCGCTCCGGCACCTGCTTCCAGGTGCCCCGGATCATCGAGTGAGCGCCCCGTCCCTGCTCGCCGGGTCCATCGGCGACCTCTCCCGGGCGCTGTCCCGGGGGGAGACCTCCGCCGAGGAGGTCACGCGCGCGGCGCTGGCGCGGATCGAGGCCACCGACGGGCGGCTGCACGCGTTCCTCGCCGTGACCCCGGAGCGGGCCCTGGAGGCCGCTCGGGCCTCCGACGCGCGCCGCCGGGGCGGCGGTGCGCTCTCCCCGCTCGACGGCGTGCCGCTCGCGCTGAAGGACATCTTCGCCACGAGGGGAGTGGCCACCACCGCCGGCTCGCGCATCCTCGAGGGCTTCGTGCCGCCCTACGACGCCGCGGTCGTGGAGAGGCTGGCCGCGGCCGGTGCGGTGATCCTGGGCAAGCTCAACATGGACGAGTTCGCCATGGGCTCGTCCAACGAGAACTCGGCGTACGGCCCGTGCCGCAACCCCTGGGACCTCGAGCGGACGCCGGGCGGCTCCTCCGGGGGCAGCGCCGCGGCGGTGGCGGCGCGGCAGGTCTTCGGCGCCCTCGGCACCGACACCGGCGGCTCCATCCGCCAGCCGGCCTCGCTCTGCGGCGTGGTCGGGGTGAAGCCCACCTACGGCCGGGTCTCCCGCTGGGGGGTGGTGGCCTTCGCGAGCTCGCTCGACCAGGTGGGGCCCATCACCCGCACGGTCGGCGACGCGGCGCTCCTGCTCCGGACCATCGCCGGCCACGACCCGCGCGACCAGACCTCCTCCACCCGCCCGGTGCCCGACTACCTCGACGGGATCGAGGGCGGCGCCCGCGGCCTGCGCATCGGCGTGCCCCGCGAGTGGATGCAGGGCGGCAGCGAGGCCGGGGTGGAGCGGCGCGTGCGCGAGGCGCTCCAGGCCTACGAGGGGATGGGCGCGACGCTCGTCGACGTCGAGCTGCCCCATTCCCGGTACGGCGTCGCCGCCTACTACCTCGTGGCGCCGGCGGAGGCCTCCTCCAACCTGGCCCGCTACGACGGCGTCCGGTTCGGGCTCCGGGCCCCGGCCCGCGCCCTCTCCGACATGTACGGAGAGACCCGGGACCGCGGGTTCGGCGCCGAGCCCAAGCGCCGCATCATGCTCGGCACCTACGCGCTCTCGGCCGGCTACTACGACGCCTACTACCTCCGGGCCCAGAAGGTGCGGACGCTCGTGCGGCGCGACTTCGACCGCGCCTTCGAGCGCTGCGACCTCGTCGCCGGCCCGGTCTCGCCCACCGTGGCCTTCCGGCTCGGCGAGAAGGTGGACGACCCGCTCCAGATGTACCTGGCCGACGTCTTCACCATCGGCTGCAACCTGGCCGCGCTCCCCGGGCTCTCGGTCCCGGCCGGTCTTCACCCGGAGTCGAGGCTGCCGGTCGGGCTCCAGCTCGTCGGGCGCCCCTTCGACGAGGCCACGCTGCTCCGGGCGGCCCGCGCGCTGGAGCGGGAGAGCGGCCCGGCGCCGGCACCGGAGGCGCTGGGATGAGCGTCGCGGACTGGCAGCTCGTGGTGGGCCTGGAGGTCCACGCCCAGCTCCTCACCCGGAGCAAGATCTTCTGCGGGTGCTCCACGGCCTTCGGCGGGGAGCCCAACTCCCACGTCTGCCCGGTGTGCCTGGGCATGCCCGGCGTGCTCCCGGCGCTGAACCGCCAGGTCGTGGAGTTCGCCGTCCGCACCGGGCTCGCGCTCGGCTGCGCGGTGCAGGAGAAGAGCGTCTTCGCGCGGAAGAACTACTTCTACCCGGACCTCCCGAAGGGCTACCAGGTGAGCCAGTACGAGCTCCCCATCTGCCTGGGCGGCGCCGTGGAGTTCGACCTGGAGGGCGAGGAGCGCCGGGTGCGCCTCACCCGCATCCACATGGAGGAGGACGCGGGCAAGAACCTCCACGGCGTCTCCGCCGACGGCTCCTCGGGCGTGGACCTCAACCGGGCCGGCGTGCCGCTCCTCGAGATCGTGAGCGAGCCGGACATCCGCTCCATCGACGAGGCCGTCGAATACCTCAAGGCCCTGCGTTCCCTGCTCGTGTGGCTGGGCGTGAACGACGGCAACCTCGAGGAGGGCTCGTTCCGCTGCGACGCCAACGTCTCGGTGATGCGGCGGGGCAGCACCACGCTCGGCACGCGCTGCGAGATCAAGAACATGAACTCGTTCCGCTTCCTCCGGCAGGCCATCGAGTACGAGATGCGCCGGCAGGTGGAGATCCTCGAGGGCGGCGGGACGGTGGTGCAGGAGACCCGCCTCTTCGACCCGGACCGCGGGGAGACCCGCTCCATGCGGTCGAAGGAGGAGGCGCACGACTACCGCTACTTCCCCGAGCCCGACCTGCCGCCCGTGCTCGTGCCGGCGTCCTGGGTCGAGTCGGTGCGCGCCGGGCTGCCGGAGCTGCCCCGGGCCCGGGCGGCGCGGTGGCGGCGCGAGCTCGGCCTCTCCCCCTACGACGCCGGGCTCCTCTCGGCGGAGCGGGCGACGGCCGACTTCTTCGACGCCACGCTCACCGCGCGCGAGGGCGGCCCGGAGGCCGCGAAGCGCATCGCCAACCTGATGAACGGGGAGGTGGCGCGGCTCGCCAACGAGGCCGGCCTGCCGGTCACCGGCGGGAAGCTCACCCCCGAGGGGCTGGCCGGCGTGGTCCGGCTCGCCGACGAGGGGGTGGTGGGCGGTCCGGGCGTGCGCCAGGTCCTCGAGGTCCTCTGGAGGGAGGGCGGCGATCCCCGGGACGTCGTGACGGCGCGGGGGCTCGCGCAGGTCTCCGACGAGTCGGCGGTGGAGGCGGCGGCGGATGCGGTGCTCGCCGCCAGCCCGGGCGAGGTGGAGCGGTACCGGGCCGGCAACCGGAAGCTCATCGGCTTCTTCGTCGGCCAGGTGATGAAGGCGATGAAGGGGAAGGGCAACCCGGCGGTGGTGAACGCGGTGCTCCTGCGGAAGCTGGGAGGCTAGGCATGGCGGGCTGGGCGGGATGGGGGGCGGGCCCGGCCGGCGCCGGGTCGGCGGGCGGGCCGAGCCGGGTCTTCCTCGGGGTGCTGCTCGTCCTCTCGGTCGTGGCGTCGGCGCTGCTCCTGCGCGAGCGGCGCTGGATGGAGGGCGGGGTGGCCGCGGCCGGCGCCGCCTACTTCGGACTGCGGTTCGCGGGACGCCTGGGCCCGCGGCGCGGGAGGCACCCGTGACCGAGCGCGAGACCGTGCGACCGGTGCTCTACGACGACGCGCGGGACGAGGTGCTGCTCCTCGACCAGCGGCTGCTCCCGGAGGAGGAGCGCTGGCTGCGGCTCACGACCGCCGACGAGGTGGCCGACGCCATCCGCACGCTGGCCGTGCGCGGGGCCCCGGCCATCGGCGTGGCCGCCGCCTACGGGCTGGCCGTGGAGGCGCGGCGGGGAGCGGGTCCCGCGGCGGGTCCGGCGTCCCCTCCCACGACCCGGAGCCGTCGTCGGTCTCG
>DAOMFN010000230.1:0-4407 GCA_035429785.1 Anaeromyxobacteraceae bacterium | reverse complement strand
TGCAGGGCGCACGCCGGACCGGGAGGGGGAGGACACCGTGAGGGAAGCGCTCGCCATCGCCGGCGTGACGGTCCGCGAGGTGCTGCGGCGCAGGCTCCAGGTGAACCTCCTGTTCTTCGGGGCGGCGCTGGTGGTCGCGAGCCACCTCGTCGGCACCCTCACCCTCGGGTACCGCTACCGCGTCCTGGCCGACCTCGGCCTCACCTCGATGCAGCTCATCGGGCTGCTCGTGGCCGTCTTCGTGGGCTCCTCCCTCGTCGCCGGCGACATGGAGCGGCGGGTGCTGCAGCCGGTTCTCGCGAAGCCGGTCCCCCGGGCCGGCTACGTCCTGGGGCGGTACCTGGGGCTCGCCGTCGTCCTCGTCCTCAACCTCGCGGTGATGGCGGTGCTCCTGGGCGTCGTCCTGGCGCTCGACGCCGGCGGCCTCGGGCCGCTCGGCCTCCCCTACCTCGGGGCCGTCGGGCTCCTCGCCGTCCAGTTCCTCGTCGTGGGCGCGGTGGCGGTCCTCTTCTCCTCCATCTCGTCCGCCACCCTGGCCGCGGTCTTCTCGATGGCCGTCGCCATCGCCGGCCAGATGACGGGCGAGATCCGCGCCCTCTGGAAGGGGGGAGCGACGTGGGTCCCGAAGCTCATCTGGTACGTCGTCCCGAACCTCTCGGCGCTCAACGCCAACGAGCCGCTCGTCTACGGCCAGCCCCCACCGGCGCAGGCCTGGACCGCCGCGGCCTACGGACTGTGCTACGCCGCGGCCGCGCTCGCGCTCGCCGTCCTCGCCTTCGAGCGGCGCGACCTGCGCTGAGCGGGAGCCCACCGTGACCGCGCCCCAGGCCGGCGTTGCCGTTCCACCTCCCGGCGCAGCCGGCGCGGCCGCGGACCGGCCCGGCGCCTGGGCCCGGTTCGGGCCCGTGCTCGGGATCCTCGCCCTCGGACTCTTCGCCTACGGCAACTCGCTGCACGCGGAGTTCGCCTTCGACGATCGCTACGAGATCCTGGAGAACCGGGCCCTCCGCGACCTGCCGGCGTTCCTGCGCACCGGGCTGCAGGCCTATCCGAACCGCTTCGTCGCCTACCTCACCTTCGCCGTGAACCACCGGCTCGGCGGCTTCGACCCGTTCGGCTGGCACGTGACGAACCTCCTCGTCCACCTCGCCGCCTCGCTCCTCGTCTACCGGCTGGCGCGGCTCTGCTTCCGCGCCCCCCTCGTCGCGCCTTCCCGGCTCGCCGCGTCGTCCCGCGGCGTCGCCTTCGTGGCCGGCGCGCTCTTCGCCACCCACCCGCTCGGCACGCAGGCCGTCACCTACGTGGTCCAGCGCCTCACCTCGCTGGCGGCGCTCCTCTATCTCCTCGCGACGGTGCTCTACCTGTCCTGGCGCCTCGCCGACCCGGACCGCCGGGCGCGCCGCTGGCTCCTCTACGGAGGCGTCCTCGTCTCCGCCCTGCTCGCCGTGAAGACGAAGGAGATCGCCTTCACCCTCCCCGCCGCCCTGGCGCTCGTCGAGTGGATCCTCTTCCCCCGGGGCGGCGCCCGCCGCTGGCTGCCCATCGCACCCGTGGCGGCCATCGCCCTCCTCATCCCCATCGCGTGGATCGAGATCCGCGCCGGGAGCGGAGGAGCCTCCCTGGCCGGGGCGCTCGACACGGCCGACCGGGCCACCCGGCTCCAGACCACCGCCTCCCGCATGGACTACCTCCGCACCCAGGCAGCGGTCGTCCGCGAGTACCTGCGGCTCCTCGCCTGGCCCACCGGCCAGAACCTGGACCACGACTTCCCGGTCTACGGGTCCTGGCTCGCGCCGCGCGTCCTCGTCTCGCTCGGCGTCCTGGGGTCGCTCCTCGCGCTCGCCGCATGGGCGCTGCACGGGACCCGGCCCTCCCGGGCGGGCGGCCCGGCCCGGCTCGATCCCGCCTGGCGGCTCGTCGCCCTCGGGATCGGCTGGTTCTTCCTGGCCCTCACCGTCGAGTCCAGCGTCATCCCCATCGTCGACGTCATCTACGAGCACCGGGCCTACCTGCCCTCGGCGGGCATCTTCCTCGCCATCGCGACGGTGCTCGGGCTCGGCTTCCAGTCCCTGGCGCCGGCCTCCGTCCCGCGCCTCCTCGCGCTCGCCGCCGTGGCGCTCGGGCTGCTCCTCGGCTCGCTCACCCTCCAGCGCAACGCCGTCTGGGCCACGCCGCTCACGCTCTGGACCGACGTGGTCTCGAAGTCCCCGGGCAAGGAGCGCCCCCGCCAGAACCTGGGCGAGACCTACGACGCGCTGGGCAGGCTCCCGGAGGCCGAGCGGGAATTCCGGGCGGCGATCGCCATCAACCCGGGCTCGGTCGCGGCCCGCACCAGCCTCGCCATCGTGCTCCAGAAGTCCGGCCGGCCCGCCGAGGCCGAGGCCGAGTACCGGGAGGTCATCCGGCTCGACCCGCGCCGGCACGCGGCGATGTTCAACCTCGCCGACCTCCTCTGGCGCCAGGGCCGGCGGGACGAGGCCGTCGACCTCTACCGCCGCTTCCTCGAGGTGGCGCCGGCCCGGGACGCGGGGCCCCGGTCGGTCGCCGACGCGCGGATCCGCTCCGTTGCGGGGAAGTAGGTGTGCAAGGGTTTCACAACCGGAACCGGTTGCATGTAGGCGTCCGCCCTCCTCCCGCCTACCGGCGTCCAAGCGGCCGCGAATGCACGGCATTCCCCCCGTCGCCCCGCCTCGATTCGAGCCCGGCGCTTGCAGGGAG
The DNA here is from genome assembly GCA_035429785.1 of Anaeromyxobacteraceae bacterium. Taxonomy (GTDB): domain Bacteria; phylum Myxococcota; class Myxococcia; order Myxococcales; family Anaeromyxobacteraceae; genus CAIOAK01. The sequence continues at coordinate 1,689 of DAOMFN010000230.1, read as the reverse complement.
ACGAACCGGATGCGCACGCACACGTCCAGGTCCCAGGCCGGCTTCACCCTCATCGAGGCGATGATCGTCGTAGGCATCGTCCTCACCATCGCCGCCCTGGCCATCCCGGCCATCGGGCGCATGCGCCCCCGGGCGAGGCTCGCGACGACCACCGCCGAGTTCCAGTCGCTCGTGCACCAGGCCCGCCTGCAGGCCCTCTCGACCGGGCGGGACGTCTGGGTCGTGGTCTTCCCGGAGTACGCGAACGGCGACGGCGTGGGGCGCGTGGTGGTCTACGAGGACGGGAACTTCGACTTCGCCACCACGAACGCCGCGAGCGGCGTGGACCTCGACCGGATGGACCCGGCCAAGCCGCAGGCCGGCCCGCTCGGCCAGGTCGTCTCCACCATGGACTTCCCCGCTGCGGTCCGGTTCGGCGCCGACGCGAGCGCCCCCACCGCCCTCGCGGCACCGTTCGCCGGGGTCGACCTGTCGCAGGCCTGCTCCTTCTGCGGAAACCTCTCCGACCACCGCGGCGCCATCCGCTTCGATCCGCGCGGACGCGCCAGCTTCTACGGACGGACCGGCGCGGCGCAGACCACCGCGGGGGGCGCCCTGCACCTCACCTCCTCTCCGGACGTCCCGGGGACGCGCACGCTCGTCGTGGCTCCCGTCTCGGGCGTCGTCCGGCTGATCGCGAAGGGATAGGAGCCGGTCCATGCGCAGCCGCAGTGCAGCTGGCTTCACGCTCCTCGAGGTGCTCATCGCCGTCGGCGTGCTGCTCATCGGCGCGGTGGGCATGCTCTCGCTCCACGTCCACGGGCTCCGGATGGAAGGAGACGCCCGCCGCATCACCCGGGCCACCGCCATCGCCCAGGACCTCATGGACCAGATCGCGATCTGGCCCTGGGGGGATCCCCGCCTCGGCACGGCGACGGCCCTCGACACCTCGCGGCTCGCCACCCTCGGCGACCCCGCGTTCGCCTTCGAGGGCGCGACGCCCCCGACCGCCAGCTTCTCCGACGCGAGCGGCGGCCTCACCCAGGGCGGGACCACCTGGATGGGCATCCCGCTCGCCGACACCCAGGCCATCGGGTTCGAGCGCTACTGGAACGTGGCCTACGCCGACGACACCAACGGCAACGGGATCCCGGACGCGGCCCGCATCGCGGTCATCGTGCGCTACCCGGTGGGCATCGGGTTCCGGCGCGTGGTGCTCCTCGGGACCAAGCCCAACCCGGCGGAGGCCCGATGAGCGCCCGGCGCGGACAGCGTGGCTTCACCCTCGTCGAGCTCCTCGTCGCGCTCGCGGTGAGCGTGCTCGTGGTGGCGGGGGCGCTCGGCCTCGTGGTGTCCCAGCAGCGGGTGCTGCGGGCCACCTCGGGTGATCGCTCCCTCCAGGAGACGGGGCGCGTGGCCCTCGAGGAGCTCACCAGCAATCTCCGGCTCGCCGGGTACGGCATCGACCCGGTCTACGCATTCGACTTCGGGGCGCAGACGCAGACCCGCCAGGACCGCGCCCCTGCCGGCGTGGGGGTCAGCGCGGCCTCCACCTTCGCCTCCTGCACGTCGGTCGCCTGCCGGGACTCGACCACCGGATCGGACGAGATCGTCTTCCGCTACCGGAACCCCTTCTTCGTGCGCTCCCTCGCGAGCGCTCCCTCCGGCGGCAACTCCATCACCATCGCCGGGCCGCTCCCCACCCCGCTC
>DAOMFN010000229.1:0-4416 GCA_035429785.1 Anaeromyxobacteraceae bacterium | reverse complement strand
GGTGCTCACGCTCGCGCTCGCGGTGACGGTCTGGCGGCGCCGGCGGGAGACGGCGGTCCGGGCGGGGGCGCTCCTCGCTCTGGGTCTCGTCCTCTTCCAGGCCTCGCTCGGCGCCCTCACGGTGGTCTGGAAGCTGCCGCTCGTCGTCTCCTCCGGGCACCTCGCCACCTCGATGGCGTTCTTCTCGCTCCTCGTCTGGCTCACCTGGCGGCTCTCCCCCGCGCCGCAGGGCGGTCTCGCGCGCGGCGCGGCGCCTCGCGGGCTGGCCGGCGCCGCTGCGCTCGCCGTCTACCTCCAGATCGTCCTCGGCGCGCTCGTGCGCCACACCAGCTCCGGCCTCGCCTGCGGCACCGAGGTGGTCCTCTGCCAGGGAGCCGTCTGGCCGCTCGGCGGGCCCGCCCAGCTCGTCACCCTGCACCGGTTCGCCGGCGTGGCGGTCGCGGTCCTCGTGATCCTGGCGTCCTGGTCGGCGCTCGGCTCCGGGCTCCCGCGGGCGCGCCGCGCCGCGCTGGTCGCCCCGGTCCTGGTGGTCGCCCAGGTGCTCCTCGGCGCCTGGACGGTGTGGAGCATGATCTCCGTCCCGGTGGTGAGCCTCCACCTGGGCGTGGGCGCGCTGCTCCTCGCCGACACCCTCCTCCTCTTCCTCCTCCTCGGTCCCCAGCCGTCGCCGCAAGCCGCCCCGGGAGACCGCCTTCCCGGACTCGCCACCGCCGCAGGGTGATGCCCATGCCACTCCAGAGCCGCGCCGCCGCACGCACGATCACCTCCCCGCGCGAGGCCGTTCGCGCGCTCGGCGACCTCTTCGCCCTCACCAAGCCCCGGCTCTCCGGGATGGTGGTGTCGACCACCGCCGCCGGCATCTGGCTCGCCCCCGAGCAGCCGTCGGCCGTCCGCTCCGCCGCCGTCCTCCTCGGCACGGGGATGGTCGTCGGGGCCGCGAACGTGCTCAACAACTACCTGGAGCGGGACGTCGACGCGCTCATGCGCCGGACCTGGGGACGTCCCCTCCCCTCCGGCCGCGTCGAGCCGGCCACGGCGCTGCTGCTCGGCATCGGGATGCCGATCTTCGCTCTCCCCATGCTGGCGCTCGCCGCGAACCCGCTCACCGCCTTCCTCGCGGCGCTGGCGCTCGTGAGCTACGCGTTCGTCTACACGCCGCTCAAGCGGCGCAGCACCACCGCCCTCTTCGTGGGAGCCATCCCGGGCGCCATCCCCCCGCTCATGGGCTGGACCGCGGCCACCGGCGGCGTGGACGCGCGCGGCCTCGCCCTCTTCGCCTTGCTCCTCGTCTGGCAGCTCCCCCACTTCCTCGCCATCTCCATCTACCTGAAGGACGACTACGAGCGCGGCGGGCTCAAGGTCTTCGCGCTCGTCCACGGCGAGCGGGCCGCCAAGGCCTGGGCGGTGGCGACGAGCGCGCTCCTCGTCCCGGTGGGCATGCTGCCCGCGTTCCTCGGGATGGCCGGCTGGGGCTACGGCGCGGTGGCCGCGGCGCTCGGCGGCGGTCTCACGGCCGCGGCGGTGAGCGGGCTCCGGCTCCCCGACGGGCAGACCCGCTGGGCCCGGAACTTCTTCCTGGCGACCCTGCTCTACCTCGTCGCCGTCTTCATCGCGCTCTTCCTCGGCGCGCGGTAGAAGGCCCCGTGCACGCCGTCCTGGAGACCGGGTCCGGGCTACCGGGCGGCGAGCCCGCTCGCCTCGCGGCCGAGGGGCTCCGGTTCTCGTACGGGGACCGGGTGGCCCTCGACGGCGTCTCCTTCGCGGTCCGTCCCGGCGAGGTGTTCGGCTTCCTGGGGCCGAACGGCGCGGGCAAGAGCACCCTCTTCTCCATCCTCGCCGGGCTCCTCGCCCCGTCGGCGGGACGCCTCCTCCTCGACGGCCGGCCGCTCGACGGGTCGAGCCGGGCGCTGCGGGCCCGGATGGGCGTGGTCTTCCAGGAGCCCAGCCTGGACGCGAAGCTCACCGCCGAGGAGAACCTGCGCCTCGGCGCGGCGCTCTTCCGCGTGCCCCGCGCGGAGGCCCGGTCGCGGGCGCGGGCGCTGCTCGAGGCAGCCGGGCTCTCCGACCGGGCCCGCGACGCGGCCGGCAAGCTCTCCGGGGGGATGCGGAGGCGGCTCGAGATCGCCCGCGCGCTCGTCCACCGCCCGGACGTGCTCCTGCTCGACGAGCCCACCACCGGGCTCGACGCGCTCGCCTTCCGGCGCACCTGGGAGTCGCTCCGCTCGCTGCGCGGGGCGTCCGGAGCCACCGTGGTCCTCACCACCCACCGACCCGACGAGGCCGCCGCCTGCGACCGGCTGGCCGTCCTCTCCCGCGGCCGCATCGTCGCCGTGGAGACGCCCGCCTCGCTGCTCTCCCGGGTGGCCGGCGACGTCGTCGTGGTGGAGGCCGACGAGCCCGCGGCGCTCGCGGGGGAGATCGCGGCCCGGCTCGGCCTCCCGGCCCGGGCCTCCGGGGAGACCGTGCTCATCGAGCGGGAGCGCGGCCACGAGCTCGTCCCGCGGCTCGTCGAGGCCTTCCCGGCGGGACGGTTCCGCTCGGTCTCGGTGCGCAGGCCCAGCCTCGCCGACGCCTTCCTGCACGCCACCGGCGAGGACCTGGGCCCGGAGGCGCGCCCGTGAACGCAGGCTACGACGCGGCGACCGTCGGGGTGCTCTGGCGCCGCGACCTCGTGCGCTTCTTCCGGCAGCCCTCCCGGCTCGTGGGCGCGCTGGCCCAGCCGGTGCTCTTCTGGGGGATCATCGGGTCGGGCATGGCGGCCACCTTCCGGATGCCGGGCTCGGAGGAGGGCTACCTCCGCTACTTCTACCCGGGCGTGGTGCTCATGGTGGTGCTCTTCGCCGCCATCTTCACCACCCTGTCGGTCATCGAGGACCGGCACGCCGGGTTCCTCCAGGCCGTTCTCGCCGGGCCGGGCTCGCGCGCGTCCGTGGTGGTGGGCAAGGTCCTCGGGTCGGCCAGCGTGGCGCTGTCGCAGGCGGCGCTCTTCCTGCTGCTCGCCCCGGCGGCGGGCTTCCCCCTCGCCTCCGTGGACTGGCCGCTGCTCGCCCTGGCCCTGGCGCTCGCCTCCGTGGGGCTCGCCGCGCTGGGGTTCGCGGTGGCCTGGCTCGTCGACAACGTGCAGGGCTACCACGCCATCCAGATGACGCTCCTCGTCCCCCTCTGGATCGTCTCGGGCGCGATGTTCCCCCGCAGCCCCGACCACCCGGTGATGGCCGCCGTGATGCGCGCCAACCCGGTGGCCTACGCCGTCTCCGCCACCCGCCGTGCCCTCGGCGGGCCCGACGCCCCGGGGACGATGCCCGGCTCCGTTGGCCGCGACCTCGCCGTGCTCGCCGCCTTCGCCGCAGTGAACCTGGCGCTCGCCGTCCTGGCCGCCCGCCGCCGTGGAGCCCGCTCGTGAACCTCGCCGAGATCCTCCCCCCCGTGAACGCGTCGCTGAACGCGACGAGCGCCGTGCTGCTCGTCCTCGGCTGGCGGGCCATCCGCGCCGGCCGGCGCGAGCGGCACAAGGCGCTCATGATCTCGGCGCTCTCCACCTCCGGGCTCTTCCTCGTGGGCTACCTGACGCGGGTGGCGCTCACCGGGACCCACCGGTTCCCCGGCCAGGGCGCGCTGCGAGCCGCCTACCTCCTCCTGCTCGGCAGCCACACGCTGCTCGCGGCGGCCATCGTCCCGCTCGTCGGCTTCACCCTGTTCCACGCCTGGAAGGGGGACTTCACGGCGCACCGCCGGGTCGCCCGGTACACGCTGCCCGCCTGGCTCTACGTCTCGGTCACGGGCGTGCTCGTCTACGTCATGCTGTACTGGGTGGCGCCGATCGTCTCTTGACACCCGGCGCCCCGACCCGTAAACAAGGCCCCCTCCCCACCCGGGGAGGCGTGCGAGCCATGGGGCTGTAGCTCAGCTGGGAGAGCGCTAGAATCGCACTCTAGAGGTCGTCGGTTCGATCCCGATCAGCTCCACCATTCCGGAGGCCCGGTTCCCGAGAGGGGCCGGGCCTTCGACTTTTCGGGGCCTTCCCCGGCGCCGGCACCCGTGCCTACCCTGCGCGGATGCTGGCGGTGGCGCTCGCGCTCCAGATCCTCCTGAGCGGCGGCCTGGAGCTCCCTCCCGGGGAGCTCCCGGGCTGGGCGCGCCCCGAGGCGCCGGCGCTCGCCGTCCTGCGCGTGCACGCCGTCGCGCCCCCCGACTCCGGGAACCCGGCCTGCCGCGCCGAGTTCTGCCAGCCCCGCGTCGCCATCCCGGGCCGGGACGCGTCGTTCGACACGAAGGGGAAGCGGACCGAACTGGCGCTCGCCGCCATCGACCGGCTGCTACTCGTTTCCCTGTCCGACGTCCCCCGCGCGGCGAGCCTCGCCCGCGTGCCCGTGGACTACGTCCCGCCCCACCTCGACGCCTGGAGCGGCGGCCGGG
>DAOMFN010000228.1:0-4429 GCA_035429785.1 Anaeromyxobacteraceae bacterium | reverse complement strand
GCTCGACGCGGCCCGTGGCCACCGTGCCGCGGCCGGAGATGGAGAACACGTCCTCGACCGGCATCAGGAACGGCTTGTCCTTGGCGCGGGCCGGGGTCGGGATGTAGCTGTCGATGGCGTCCATCAGCCGGCCGATGGAGGGCTCGCCGAGGTCGCCCTTGTCGCCCTCGAGCGCCTTCAGCGCGGAGCCGCGGACGATCGGGGTCTTGTCGCCGGGGAACTCGTACTTCGTGAGGAGCTCGCGGACCTCGAGCTCGACGAGGTCGAGGAGCTCCTTGTCGTCCACCATGTCCACCTTGTTCAGGTAGACGACGATGTACGGCACGCCGACCTGGCGGGCGAGGAGGATGTGCTCGCGGGTCTGGGGCATCGGGCCGTCGGCCGCGGAGACCACCAGGATCGCGCCGTCCATCTGCGCGGCGCCGGTGATCATGTTCTTCACGTAGTCGGCGTGGCCCGGGCAGTCGACGTGGGCGTAGTGGCGGTTCTTGGTCTGGTACTCGACGTGGGCGGTGGCGATGGTGATGCCGCGCTCCCGCTCCTCGGGCGCCTTGTCGATCTGGTCGTACGCCATGAAGGCGGCCATGCCCTGCTGGGCGGCGACCTTGGTGATGGCCGCGGTCAGCGTGGTCTTGCCGTGGTCCACGTGGCCGATCGTGCCGACGTTCACGTGGGGCTTGCTGCGATCGAACTTTTCCTTGGCCATGTGTCGTCTCCTCCGTCGTTGCCCGCCGGGCTACTTGGTTGGGGCGGCGGCTCCCTTGGTCTTCGTGATGATCGTCTCTGCGATGCTGTTCGGCACCTGGGCGTAATGCCCGAACTGCATGGTGTAGGTCGCGCGCCCCTGGGTCTTGGAGCGGAGGTCCGTGGCGTAGCCGAACATCTGGGCCAGCGGGACCTGCGCGGTGATGGCCTGGACCCCGGACCGCGGGTTCATACCCTGGATCTTGCCGCGGCGCGAGTTCAGATCGCCGATGACGTCGCCCATGAAGGCGTCGGGCGTGACGACCTCGACGTCCATGATGGGCTCGAGCAGCACCGGCGAGGCCTTGGCGGCGCCGTCCTTGAAGCCCATCGAGCCCGCGATCTTGAACGCCATCTCGGACGAGTCGACGTCGTGGTACGAGCCGTCGAAGACCTCGACCTTGAGGTCGACCATGGGGAAGCCGGCGAGCACGCCGCCCTCCATGGCCTCCACGATGCCCTTGCGGATGGGCTCGATGAACTCCTTGGGGATCGAGCCGCCCACCGTGGCGTTCTCGAACTCGAAGCCCTTGCCGGGCTCCTGCGGGACGAGCCGGAGCCAGCAGTGGCCGTACTGGCCGCGGCCGCCGGTCTGGCGGACGTAGCGCCCCTCGGACTCGACCGTCCGGGTGATGGTCTCCCGGTAGGCGACCTGGGGCTTGCCGACGTTGGCCTCGACCTTGAACTCGCGGAGCATGCGGTCCACCAGGATCTCCAGGTGGAGCTCGCCCATCCCGCGCATGATGGTCTGGCCGGTCTCCTCGTCGGTGTGGACCCGGAAGCTCGGGTCCTCCATCTGGAGGCGCTGGAGCGCGATGCCCATCTTGTCGGAGTCGGCCTTGGTCTTGGGCTCGACGGCGACCGAGATGACCGGCTCCGGGAACTCCATCTTCTCGAGGATGACGGCCTTCTCCTCGTCGCAGAGCGTGTCGCCCGTGGTCGTGGAGCGCAGGCCCACGGCGGCGGCGATGTCGCCGGCCAGGACCTCCTTGATCTCCTCCCGCTTGTTCGCGTGCATCTGGAGGAGGCGCCCCACCCGCTCCTTGCGGTCGCGGGAGGCGTTGTAGACGTAGGAGCCGCTCTCGAGCTTGCCCGAGTAGACGCGGAAGAAGGTGAGGTTGCCCACGAACGGGTCGTTCATGAGCTTGAAGGCGAGCGCGCTGAACGGCTCGGAGTCGGAGGTGTTGCGGACGACCTCCACGCCCTTCAGGGTGACGCCGTGGACGGGCGGCTTGTCCACCGGGCTGGGCAGGTAGTCGACGACCGCGTCGAGGAACTGCTGGACGCCCTTGTTCTTGAAGGCCGTCCCGCAGATGACCGGGAAGAACTTCATGTCGATGGTGCCCTTGCGCAGCCCCCGCTTCACCTCGTCGTTCGTGAGCGGGTGGCCGTCGAGGTACTTCGCCATGAGCTCGTCGTCGGCCTCGGCGACGGCCTCCTCGATGGCCTGCCGGTACTCCTTGGCCTGGTCGAGGAGGTCGGCCGGGATGTCGATCTCCTGGTACTTCGCCCCCATGGTCTCGTCGTCGAAGGTGATGCCCTTCATCTTGACGAGGTCCACCATGCCGCGGAACTTGTCCTCGGCCCCGATGGGGAGGTGGAGCGGCACCGGGCGCGCGCCCAGCTTCTCCTGGATGGAGGCCACCGACGCGAAGAAGTCGGCGCCGATGCGGTCCATCTTGTTGACGAAGCAGCAGCGGGGAACCTTGTACTTGTCGGCCTGGCGCCAGACGGTCTCGGACTGGGGCTCGACGCCGCTCACCGCGTCGAACACCGCCACCGCGCCGTCGAGGACGCGCAGCGAGCGCTCGACCTCGATGGTGAAGTCGACGTGGCCCGGGGTGTCGATGATGTTGATGCGGTGCTCGCGCCAGAAGCAGGTGGTGGCGGCGCTGGTGATGGTGATGCCGCGCTCGCGCTCCTGCTCCATCCAGTCCATGACGGCGGTGCCCTCGTGGACCTCGCCGATCTTGTGGGTGACGCCGGTGTAGAAGAGGATGCGCTCGGTCGTGGTGGTCTTCCCGGCATCGATGTGCGCCATGATGCCGATGTTGCGGTAGCGCTCGAGTGGTGTGGTGCGGGCCATTGTCTCTATCCTTCGAACCGTTCGAACCGTTGCGTGCGCAAACCGGACGTCGCCGTGCGACGTGTCCACCTGACCGAGCTGTCAAAGAGCCTGTCGGATCCTTCCGGGATCCTGCCGACCGAGCCGGCCTCTTCGATCTCGATTCTCCTCCCGACCTCTACCAGCGGTAGTGCGCGAACGCCTTGTTCGCTTCCGCCATCTTGTGGGTGTCCTCGCGCTTCTTCACCGCGTTGCCGCGGTTGTTGGCCGCGTCGAGGATCTCCCCCGCGAGCTTCTCCACCATCGTCTTCTCGCCGCGGGACGAGGAATACTCGATGAGCCAGCGCATCGCCAGGGCGGTGCGGCGGTCCTGGCGGACCTCCACCGGGACCTGGTACGTGGCGCCGCCCACGCGGCGGGACTTCACCTCGACGACCGGCTTCACGTTGTCGAGGGCCTTCTTGAACACCTTGAGCGGGTCGTCCTTCAGGCGGTTCTCGACCACGGCGAAGGCGCCGTAGATGATCTTCTCGCCGGTCGACTTCTTGCCCTGGCGCATGAGGTTGTTGATGAACTTGGCCACGGTCCGGTCCTGGAACTTCGGATCGGGCAGGATCTTCCGCTTCTCGACGACGCGACGACGGGGCATCGAAACCTCGACCTAGCTCGGGCGCTTGGCGCCGTACTTCGAGCGGCTCTGCTTGCGGCCCTGGACGCCGACGGCGTCGAGGGTCCCGCGAACGATGTGGTAGCGGACGCCGGGGAGGTCCTTCACGCGACCCCCGCGGATGAGCACGACCGAGTGCTCCTGGAGATTGTGGCCGACGCCGGGGATGTAGCTCGTCACCTCGAAGCCGTTGGTGAGGCGGACGCGCGCCACCTTCCGGAGGGCCGAGTTCGGCTTCTTCGGGGTGGTGGTGTACACGCGCGTGGCCACGCCACGCTTCTGCGGCGACTCCACGAGGGCGGGAGCCTTCCGCTTGGTCTTGAGCTTCTCGCGGCCCTTGCGGACCAGCTGGCTGATCGTCGGCATCGACCCGTTCTTTCTTGCGAATCGCCCCGGGCGGACCGGGGCGCCTGCGACGGTGTCCACCGTCAAAAAGGGCGCGAATTATACGGTTCGGCCCCGGGAAGTCAAGGCCTTCCGTGATTCCCCGGAGACGTTTTTCGTGTCTCGCGTCCCCCGGGAGCCCGACCGCCAGCCCCCCGAGGCCTCGATGACACGGCGCATCGCCGTGGAGGCCGGCAACCTACTCGCGTCGCCCTCCGTTGTAAAGCGCAAGCGGGCCGGGTCGAGACGGCCCCCCTCCCGGAGCTCCGCCCGGTGCACGTGGAGCTCCAGGATGCGGTGGGTGAGCACCCGGGTGAGGGACGCGACCTCCTCGCCCACCCGGAGCCGGAGGCCGAGTTCCCGGCGCGCGCCGCGCTCGAGCACCCCGGCCGGGCTCCCCCCTTCCACCCCACCCCGTCCGTCCGCGTCCACCTCGACCGCCGGCAGGCCCCACATCCCCGGGAAGAGGCCGCCCTCCGGCGACCGGGCCAGGAGGATGCGCCCTCCCCGCTCCACGCGCGCGAGCAGGAGCCGCGCCGTCCGCGCGGCGGGCCTGCGCCGCGGCCGCG
>DAOMFN010000227.1:0-4438 GCA_035429785.1 Anaeromyxobacteraceae bacterium | reverse complement strand
CTGGGAGATGGCCACCGTCGGCGACCCGTGCATGGACCTCGGCACCACGCTCGCATACTGGGTGGAGGCCACCGACCCGCCGTTGCTTCGCTCGCTGGGACTGGGCGTGACGGCGCTGCCGGGGAACCTCACGCGCGAGGAGGTGGTCCGCACGGAGCAGGCGGTGCGGAGGCTGGCGCTCCGGCTGCGCGACCGGCTGTCGCGCCGGGAGCGGTCGCGGAGGCGGGGGGCGCTCCACGTGCGGCGCACGCTCCGCCGCAACCTGGGTTGGGGAGCCGTCCCGGCCCGGCTCGCGTTCAAGGCGCGCCACCGGGCCCGGCCGGACGTGGTGGTGCTCTGCGACGTCTCCGACTCGGTCCGCCACGTCTCGCGCCTCATGCTGCTCTTCGTCCACACCCTCCAGTCCCTCTTCGGCCACGTGCGGAGCTTCGTCTTCGTCTCCGACGTCGGGGAGGTGACGGACGCCTTCCGCGCCGAGCGGGACGTGGCCCGCGCGGCCGACCTCGCCACGGCGGGGAGGGCGGTGAGCCTGGCCGGCAACTCCAACTACGGCCGGGCGCTGGCCTCCTTCCACCGCGACCACCTCCACGCGGTGACCTCCCGCACCACCGTGCTCGTCATCGGCGACGGCCGGGGCAACTACCAGCCCCCCGAGTCGTGGGTCCTGCGGGAACTCCGCCGGAGGGCGCGCCGGGTGCTCTGGATCTGCCCGGAGGAGCGCTGGGCCTGGGGGAGCGGCGACAGCGAGATGCCGCTCTACGCCTCCCTCGTCGACCGGGTCGCCGTGGCGACGCGCCTCGAGGACCTGGAGGAGATCGCCGAGGCGCTCGTCCCGCGCGCGGCCGGGCGGGGTTGACGCCCCCAGGCCTTGGCCCTAGGTTCCCCGCCCGGTGTCCGATCTGGTCTCCATCGGCCGGGGCGCGAGCCCTTCCCCCGTGCCCGCGCCCGCGGCGGCGCGGAAGGTCTACGTCCACACCTTCGGCTGCCAGATGAACGAGTCGGACAGCGACCGGATGGTGGAGGCGCTGGCCGGCCGGGCCTGGTCCCGCACGCCCCACGCCGAGGACGCCGACCTCATCCTCCTCAACACCTGCTCGGTCCGGGAGAAGGCGGAGCAGAAGCTCCTCTCCGCCCTGGGGCGCTACCGGGAGCACAAGGCGCGGCGGGGCGCGCTCATCGCCGTCGGCGGGTGCGTGGCCCAGCAGGAGAAGGAGCAGCTGCTCCGGCGCGTCCCGTACCTGGACTTCGTCTTCGGCCCGGACCACGTGGGGAGGCTCCCGGAGCTCGTCGACCGGGCCGGCCGCCGGGAGCGCTTCGCCGAGACCGGCTGGATGGACTCCGAGGAGTACGTCTTCCCCCGCGCCGACGCCGAGGCGGCGAGGGGCCGGGCGAGCGCCTTCGTCACCGCGATGAAGGGCTGCGACAACGTCTGCTCCTTCTGCATCGTCCCCCGCACCCGGGGCCGGGAGGTGTCGCGCCCCGTCGCCGAGGTGCTCGCCGAGGTGGCGGCGCTGGCCGCGGTCGGGGTCCGCGAGATCACCCTCATCGGCCAGAACGTGAACTCCTACCGGGGCGGCGCGAGCTTCGCGGAGCTGCTCCGGCGGGTGGCCGCCGTGCCCGGGGTGGAGCGGGTCCGGTTCACGACCAGCCACCCGCACGACCTCTCCGACGAGCTCGTCCTCACCTTCCGCGACGAGCCGAAGGTGATGCCGCACTTCCACCTCCCGGTGCAGTCGGGCTCCGACGCCGTCCTGCGCCGGATGCGGCGCGACTACACGGTGGCGGAGTACCTGGAGCGCCACCGGCGCCTCGGCGCGGCCCGGCCCGGCATCGCCATCACCACCGACTTCATCGTCGGCTTCCCCGGGGAGACCGACGCGGACTTCGAGGCCTCGCTCCGGCTCCTCGCCGAGGCCCGGTTCGAGAACTCGTTCAGCTTCGTCTTCAGCCCGAGACCCCACACCGGGGCGGCCCTGCGGCTCGGGACCGCGCCGGAGTGGGCCGAGGTGCCCCGGGAGGTGGCGGTGGAGCGGCTGGAGCGGCTGCAGGCCCTCCAGCGGGAGATCGCCTCGGCCGCGCTCGCCGCCGCGGTGGGGCGCGAGGTCGAGGTCCTCGTCGAGGGCGCCTCGGACGACGGCGGCCTCCTCGGCCGCACGCCCGAGAACCGGGTCGTCCACCTCGAGTCCCATGGACGGGAGATCCCGCCGGGGGCGATCGTGCGGGCGCGCGTCGTCCGCGCCGGCCACGCCTCCCTCTCGGCGGAGCTGGCGGCGTGAGGCGCGTCGCGGTGGCGTTCGCCCCGGCGGCCCTCTACGCCGTCGCGATCTTCGCCGTGTCGTCGCAGTCGAACCCCTTCCCGTTCATGCCGCGGGGGTTCTTCACCCACGACAAGCTCCTCCACCTCCTGGAGTACGCCGTGCTCGGCGCGCTGCTCGCCCCGGCGCTCCGCCTCGCCGGGATGAGCCCGAGGGGCGCGCTCCTCGCCGCGGCGGTCCTGGGCAGCCTCTACGGCGCCACCGACGAGTTCCACCAGGCCTTCGTGCCCGGCCGGACCGCCGACGTCCTCGACTGGGTCGCCGACACCCTGGGCGCCGGGCTCGGGGCTCTCCTGGGGAGCGCCGCGTTCGTCGCCTTGCGGCGTCCGGGGCGCGCGGGCTAGCATCGCTTCCGGTCATGGCCCTCGTCCGCCCGTTCGGTGGGAAGTCGCCGCGCCTCGCCGACGACGTCTGGGTCGCCGAGACCGCGGTGGTGGTGGGCGACGTGGAGATCGGGCCCGGGTCGTCCATCTGGTTCGGGGCGGTGGTCCGCGGCGACGTGAACCACGTCCGCATCGGGGCGCGCACCAACGTGCAGGACCACTCGGTCCTCCACGTGACCAGCCGGACCCATCCCACGCTCGTCGGCGACGACGTCACCCTGGGGCACCGGGTCACCCTCCACGGTTGCACGGTGAAGGACCGGTGCCTCGTCGGCATCGGCGCCATCGTCATGGACGGCGCGGTGGTGGGCGAGGACGCCATGGTCGGCGCCGGCTCCCTCGTGCCGCCGGGCATGGTGGTGCCCCCGGGCATGCTGGCGCTCGGCTCGCCGGCCCGGGTCCGCCGGGAGCTCACCGCCGAGGAGATCGCCTACTTCCGCAGGTCGGCGCAGGCCTACGCGGGCTACGCCGAGCAGTACCGGAGGGAGGGGTTCCCGGGCCGATGACCATCGTCGAGGCGCTGCAGGGCTCGTCCCTCTTCCGGGGATTCAGCGAGACGGGCATCCACATCTTCGCGGCCATCGCCTCGGAGAAGAGCGTGCCCGCCGGCGCGCCCCTCTTCGCGGAGAACATGGTGGGCGAGTCGATGTTCATCGTGAAGAGCGGCACGGTCCGGATCACCACCCGCGACCGCGGCGGGGAGGCGGCCCTCGCCCTGATCGGGCCGGGCGATCACATCGGCGAGCTGGCATTGCTCACGCGGAGCGTCCGGCTGGTCACCGCCGTGGCCGAGACCCCCTGCGAGCTCGTCGAGATCACGCAGCGCGACTTCTACCGGCTCCAGCCGCAGAAGCCGCAGGCCTGCCTGAAGCTGGCGCTCGCCATCGCCGCGGGGGTCGCCCGGAAGCTCCAGGACGGCCGGGACGCGCTGCGGGCGGCCGCAGAGGCCAAGGGCTGAGCGGACGGGATCGACGTGCTGGAGCGCCTCGTCGAATACCTGCAATCGCAGTCCCTCGGGCTGGGGTACCTCGTCGTCTTCGGCCTCCTGCTGGCGGCGGGCTTCGGCTTCCCCCTCCCGGAGGACGTGCCGCTCATCGCCGGGGGCGTGCTCGCCTGGCTCGCGTCGCCCCTCGAGGAGGTGACGCTCCGGACCATGCTCGCCGACCGGGGGTTCCAGGCCATGGTGGCCGTGGGGATGGCGGGCATCCTCGTCGGGGACTCCGTGATCTACCTCGCCGGCCGGCGGCTGGGCCGGCGCGTGGCCGAGGTGTGGCCGTTCCGGAAGATGATCACCCCGGAGAAGCTGGAGCGGGTGGAGCGGCTGCTCCGCCAGCGCGGCAAGGTGGTGGTCATGGTGGCGCGGTTCCTGCCCGGCCTGCGCGCGCCCACCTACTTCACGGTGGGTCACTCGCGGGTCCCGTTCTGGGAGTTCCTGCTCTTCGACGGTCTCGCCGCGCTGCTCTCGGCGCCGCTCTGGGTGGCGCTCGGGTTCTGGTTCGGCGACGACATCGAGCGGGCGGCCCGGGCCGGCTCCGAGTTCGGGTCCTGGATCCTGGGAGGCGTGCTCCTGCTCGTGGCGGTCCTGCTCGTCCGGGCCTGGCTCCGCCGGCGGAGGGAGCGGCGCCGGCGTTCCGACGGGTAGGGCGGGTACCGGGACCGCTGCGCGGCCCGTCGCTCACCCGCCGGTGATGCGCTTCCAGAGCCCCTTCAGGCCACCCTGCGCGTCGGGGCCGGGGGACG